>JBFISM010000072.1:0-18377 GCA_041608535.1 Acidimicrobiia bacterium | reverse complement strand
CCACCCACCCACCGACCCAGGCAGAGCCTCGTCCGCTCGCCCGACCACCCTCCCTTCGCCAGCATCCCCCGTCCGCAATCGCCTCCGGCCGGGCCCCGTCCGAGGCCTCCTCCGACACCCTCCCTTCGCCAGCAACCACCACCACCCACCCACCGACCCGGCCACAGCCTCGTCCGCTCGCCCGACCACCCTCCTTCGCCAGCATCCCCCGTTCGCCTTCGGCTCCGGCCGGGCCCCGTCCGTGAGCTCCGCCAACCTCCCTTCGCCAGCATCCCCCGTCCGCCTTCGGCTCCGGTCGAACCGTCCGAGGCCTCCTCCGACCCCCTCCTTCGCCAGCAACCCGCCGCACGCCTTTGGCTCCCGTCGAAGCCGTGGGTCACGGTGCAGTCATCCCAGGGCGATCGCCATGCCCCCCTACCAGAGCTCCGCTGCTACGCAGCTCCCGCTCTGGATCCTTCCCCCCTCCCGGAGGGGCAGACACCATGCCCACAGTTTGCGGAGCAAACTGCAACCCCTCGGCACAGCCGAAGCGCCGCACGGGAACAGATAGGCTGGCGCCATGACGGCGACGACCACGACCGCCACCGAGATCGTCTATGTGGGCGACCCAATGTGCTCGTGGTGCTGGGGTTTCGCCCCGACGCTGCAGCGGCTGGTCGACGAGCACGCCATACCACTCCGCATCGTCGTCGGTGGTCTGCGCCCGGGTCCGTCTGCAGAGACGTTGGGGGGCGGGATGCGCGACATGCTGCGCACACATTGGGAGCACGTGCACGAGGCCTCGGGCCAGCCGTTCGACTTCGCCGCGCTTGCCGACCGTCCCGACGAGTGGCTCTACGACACGGAGCTGCCGGCACGTGCCGTTGTCACGATGCGGCGGCTCGCTCCCCTGCAGGAGCTGGCGTTCTTCGTGCGGCTGCAGCGTGCGTTCTACGCCGGCGGTGTCGACATCACGGACCCCGAGGTGTATCCGGAGCTGCTCGAACCGTTTGCGCCCGATCGCAGCGAGTTCGTCGATGTCCTCGCCTCGCCGTGGTCGCAGGAGGTGGCGTGGAACGACTTCCGCTGGGCGCAGGAGCGACGCATCCGTGGGTTCCCAACGACCTTGCTGCGCACCGGCGATCGCCTACGCGTGCTGGCGGTGGGTTATCGCCCGTTCCCGGAGGTGGACGCGGTGCTTCACGCTGCGCTGGAGCGATTCGCCCCATATGACCCCGCTGCGGCCGCGGTGTGCGACGTCGACGGAGCCTGCTGAGCCGTTCACTGAGACATGCTGCGCTCATCATTGCGGACGATGCCCAATCCACCGTGACGACGATGCAGCAAGCGCGTCGGCCCCGTACCCTGAGCGGCGTGATCGGGAATCCGTTGCGGAGCCGGCGCCCATCGGCCATCGACATCCTGCTCGGGGTGACGTTCGCCGTCGGCAGCGTGGTCAACCTCTATTACATCAACGCCAGCGGTGGAGTGGCCGACACGGAGACCCCACCGGACACCCTCGCCTACGTGCTGGCCGTGGTGCAGGCGCTCCCGGTGGCGTGGCGGCGGACCGCACCGGTCGCTCTGGCTGCGCTGTCGACTGCTGGGTTCGTCGTGGCACGACTTGCCGAGTATCCCGTCGGGATAGAGATCGTCGGCGTCTTGGTGGCGATGTACGCCATCGCCATGGAGTTGGACAGGGAACGAGCCCCCCGAGTCGCCTGGCCCTTCATCCTCGGTATCACCGGGTTCACCATCCTCGGCGCATTCACCGAGCCCAATGTCGATGCCGTCATCGTCGGTCTCATGTTCGCCGGCCTGCTCCTCCCTTACCTCTTGGGGCGGGATGCGCACGAGCGCCGGGCGCGAACCGAGGCGATGGAGCAGCGCGCCGTCGAGATCGAGCGCAACCAGGAGGCGTTACGCGAGGCGGCGCTCCGCGAGGAGAGAACCCGCATCGCCCGTGAGCTGCACGACGTCGTCGCCCACAACATGACGGTGATGACGATCCAGGCCGCTGCGGCGCGCCGTGTCGTCGAGCAGGATCCCCACCGGGCCGCCGAGGCACTAGCCGCCATCGAGGAGGCCGGTCACAGCGCACTCATCGAGATGCGTCGCATGCTCGGGGTGCTGCGAACCGAGAGCGACCCCAGCCATGCCGCCCCCCAACCCGGATTGGAGCGTCTCCAGGCGCTCATCGACGAGATGCGGGAGGCGGGTCTGTCCGTTGAGATGACGACCACGGGTCGTGTCCGACCGTTGCCCCCGGGTGTCGACCTCAACGCCTATCGCATAATCCAGGAATCGCTGACCAACGCCCTGCGTCACGGTGGTCCACACACCGCAGCGCAGCTCGCCATCGCCTATGCGGACGACGAGCTGACCATCGACGTGACCGACGATGGTCGCGGGGCCGCCAACCGCGGCGCTCACAACGGATCCGGCCAGGGGCTGCTGGGGATGAAGGAGCGGGCGGCCATGCTCGAGGGCACCCTCCTGGCGGCCCCCCGCGCCGGTGGCGGTTTCCGCGTCGAGACGAAACTCCCGCTGCACCAGCCGTGACCGACATCCGGGTCGTCATCGCCGACGATCAGGCACTGGTGCGTGCGGGTTTCGCCCTGATCATCGAAACGGAACCCGGCATAGAAGTCGCAGGCCAGGCCGAGGACGGCGAGCAGGCGATCGCCGTGACCAGGCGAGAGCGGCCCGACGTAGTGCTCATGGACATTCGTATGCCCGGGATGGATGGGATCGAGGCGACCCGCACCATCACCACCGAGCTTTCTGATCCCCCTGCTGTGCTGATGCTCACCACATTCGATCTCGACGAGTACGTCTATGCGGCATTGCGCAGCGGGGCCTCCGGTTTCCTCCTCAAGGACACTCCGCCCGACGAGCTCGTTCAGGCCATACGCATTGTCGCCGGGGGGGACGCCTTGCTGGCTCCCTCGGTGACCCGCACCCTCATCGCCGAGTTCGCCGGACGACCCACTCCGGCACCGGTGCCGGCACTCGAAACGTTGACCGAGCGCGAGCACGAGGTGCTGCGTCACCTGGCTCGCGGTCTGTCCAACGCCGAGATGGCGGAGGCGCTGTTCGTGAGCGAGACCACCGTCAAGACCCATGTGTCCCGGATCCTCACCAAGCTGGGCCTCCGCGATCGGGTGCAGGCTGTCGTGCTGGCCTACGAGGCCGGAGTCATAACGCCCGGAGAGTGACCACCCTGCCGGGTCGGGTGTATGCGTTGAATCGCCCGTCTCTGGCAAAGCCGGCGAGGGTCATGCCGAGCCTGTCCGCTGCGGCAATCGCCAGTGACGACGGGGCCGAGACGCCCACGACCAGACCGATGCCTCCCATTGCGGCTTTCTGCACGATCTCAAAGCTGCACCGTCCGGAGACGGCGAGTAGGTGCTCGTCGAGTGGGAGCCTGCCCTCGAGCGCCGCCCAGCCGATCACCTTGTCGACGGCGTTGTGCCTCCCGATGTCCTCCCGGACCGCTACCCGGTCGCCATCAGGGGTGAACAATCCGGCAGCGTGCAACCCTCCCGTCTTGGAGAAGAGATCCTGGGCCCCGCGCAGGGCGTCCGGAAGCGCGGCCACCACGGTGGCGTCGACATCGCCGAGCACCGGCATCCGATGGCACGCCACCTCCACAGCGTCGATCGACGCCTTGCCACAGATGCCACAGCTCGACGTGGTGAAGACGTTGCGCCGTTGACGATCCACGTCGATCGGCTCTGCCGACCGTACCGTCACGATGTTGTACTCCTGTTGTTCGGCAGGAAGCCCGCAGTAGGCGACGGATACGATCGCGGCGGGTTGTCCCACGATTCCCTCGGTGACCACGAAACCCGCAGCCAGCTCGAAATCGTTCCCCGGCGTGCGCATGGTGACCGCGAGCTGCACGAGATCGTCGTCCGCAGTCCCCACGGGACCGACCCTGATCTCCATCGGTTCCTCGACGACGACGTCATCGTGCGACCGCAGCGACGAGTCGGCGTCTACTCGAACCATCTCGACCCGCGCCGTCGGGCGCCGGGGACGGTGGGGAGCTGTCATGATTGGAGGCTACCTGCCGGTACGGCCGTCATCCCCGAGGATGACGGTGAAGCAGACCAACGGCCGATGACCACCACCACCCCGTTCCTTACGCTCGCAGCACGGGTTTCGAGAGAGAGACACACCGATGACGACCATTGCCACCGACGCCATTGCCGAGATCGAGCGCGGCGTCAAGATCTACGGCGAGGGAGAAGCCGCCGTACATGCCCTGCGTGGAATCACCCGTGGATTCACCCGCGGGCGATTCACCGCCATCATGGGACCATCCGGATCGGGTAAGTCAACGCTGCTGCATTGCCTCGCGGGGCTCGACACGCTCACCGAGGGGGTCGTGCGGATCGGTGGCATCGATCTGGGGACGCTGAAGGACCGGGAGCTCACGGAGCTGCGCCGCAGCAAGGTCGGCTTCGTCTTCCAAGCGTTCAACCTCATCCCGACCCTGAACGCCGAGGAGAACATCGTCCTGCCGCTGTCGATCGCCGGCTTGAAGCCGGATCCGGCATGGATGAACGAGGTGATAGAGGCCGTGGACCTCGGCGACCGACTCACCCACCGTCCCACCGAGCTGTCGGGCGGCCAGCAGCAGCGTGTCGCAGCGGCCCGGGCGCTCATCTCTCGGCCCGACATCGTGTTCGCCGACGAACCCAGCGGCAACCTCGACTCGAAATCCGGGGCGGAGTTGCTCGATTTCATGCGGACCGCGGTCAAGGAGCTCGGGCAGACCATCGTTATGGTGACGCACGATCCGGTTTCGGCCAGCTATGCGGACGAGATCGTGTTCCTCGACGACGGCCTCATCGTCGACGAGATGCACGGCCCGACCCCGGAATCGGTGTTCGACCGGCTCAAGGCACTCGGGTCCTGAACCATGTGGAAGGCATCGCTCAAGAGCCTGTTCGCCCACAAGGCACGGCTTGCGCTCACCGCACTCGCCATCGTTCTCGGGGTGGCATTCGTCTCGGGCACCTACATCTACACCGACACGACAAATCGCGCCTTCGATTCGATATTCGACGAGGCATTCGTCGGCATCGACATCGTGGTCGCCGGTGACTCGACCTTCCAGTTCGGCCAGGGGATCTACTTCGAGGAGAGCCTCGTCGCCGACATCGCCGCAGTCGACGGGGTGGCCGAGGTCATCCCCACCCTCACCGGCTTCGGACCGAAGATCATCGACAGAGACGGAGAGCCCATCGGCGGTCAGGGCCCACCACAGTTCGCCGCCGCTCTGACCGGGAGCGAGGTCGGCACCGGTGGGTTCGAGCTGCGGGGCGAGAGCCGGCCCCCGATGGGTGGCGATGAGATCGTGATCGACGCCGCCTCCGCCGACACCGCCGGCTACGAAATCGGAGACACCGTTCCGGTGGAGTTCCCCACCATCGGCACCAGGGAGTTCACCTTGGTCGGGATCGCCGGCTTTGGCGAAGCGGACAACATCGGCGGCGCCACCTTTGCCTTGTTCGACCTCGAGACCACCCAGAAGGTGCTCGAACGGGAAGGTCAGCTCGATGGCGCCTTCGTCCAGGCCGAGCCGGGCACCGACATCGAGACGCTGGTCGCCGCCGTCGGCCAGGTGCTCCCCGAGGGAGCGCGAGCGCAGTCGTCGCAGGAGGCCGCCGAGGAGCAAGCCGCCGAGATCCAGGAGGGCTTGAGCTTCTTCGGCACGTTCCTCCTGGTGTTCGCCTTCGTGGCGTTGTTCGTGGCGACCTTCCTCATCTACAACACGTTCCGCATCGTCGTGGCGCAACGGCTGCGCGAGCTGGCGCTGCTGCGTGCCGTCGGCGCTACCCGTCGCCAGGTGCTGTGGTCGGTGCTGTTCGAGGCGCTCGTCGTCGGGGTCATCGCTTCGGTGATCGGCATTGCTGCCGGGGCCGGGCTCGCAATCGCATTGCGGGCCGCGCTCGAGCAATTCGGTATAGCGTTGCCGTCGGCGGCGCTGGTGTTCGCACCGCGCACCCTGGTCGTCGGCCTCATCGTGGGTGTCGTCGTCACGCTGGTGTCGGCGATCGTGCCTGCAATAGGGGCATCGCGGGTGCCCCCGGTGGCCGCCATGCGTGAGGAGATGGCCCGCCCCAAGCGCAAGACGCTGACCCGCCGCGCCATCTTCGGCGCGGTGCTCGGAGTCGTCGGGGTGGCGCTCATGTTCGCCGGGCTGCTCGGTGACTACGACGGCGCCACCGTGCCGCTGAGCCTGATCGGAGCCGGGGCTGCCGTCATCATCCTCGCCGCGTACGTGTTCAGCGCACTGGTCGCCGATCCCATGGCGAGAACCATCGGCGCACCGCTCGCCAAGGCATTTGGCGCAGCCGGAAAACTGGCGCAGCGCAACGCCGGGCGCAGCCCGCGACGAACCGCAGCCACCGCGTCGGCGATCATGGTCGGGATCGCCCTCATCTCCATGGTCACGCTGTTGTCCGCATCGATACGCGGCACCGTGGATGCGATCTTCGATACCGGTGTCGACGCCGATGTGGTGGTGACCTCGACCGACCAATTCGCCATCAGCGGATTCACGGCCGATCTCGCCGAGGAGGCCGCCGGACTCGAAGAGGTGGCCGCGCTGACCCGCATCCAGGCCGGGGCCATCATCGTCGATGGCACCGAGACGTTTGCCGGCAGCCTCGAACCGAACTTCGAAGACTTCTTCAGCGTGGAGTCGATCGAGGGCACGGCTGCGATCAGCGACGACGGTGTCCTCGTGGGGAGCAGCGAGGCGGAATCGAACGACTGGTCCGTTGGCGACGTCGTCGCGATCGAGTTCGAGCAATCGGGTGTCCAGGAGCTCACCGTCGAAGGGATCATCACCAGCGACACCATCACCGGCTACTCGCTGTCCAGGGACCGTTTCACCAGCGAGTTCGGCTCTGACGCCGACTCTCAGGTCTACATCCAATCAGCAACGGGGTTCACCGCCGAGGAGACGAGGGATGCGGTTGCCGCGCTCGCCGCCGACATCCCGAGCGCGAACGTGCAAACCAACGAAGAGTTGGTGGACGAGATCGGCGACCAGGTGAACCAGATACTCGGTCTCATCACCGGGTTGCTGGCAATGACGGTGCTCATCGCCCTCATCGGAGTCACCAACACGATGGCACTGGCCGTCATCGAGCGCACCAGGGAGATCGGCCTGCTGCGGGCCGTGGGTCTCAACCGGCGGCAGACCCGAAGGATGATCCGGGTGGAAGCTTCGATTGTGTCCGTGTTCGGGGCCATCCTGGGGGTGGGGCTGGGCATCTTCTTCGGCTGGGCCATCCTCCAGCCGCTGCGCGACGAGGGTTTCACCGAATTCGTCATCCCCTTTGGCGGGTTGGCGCTGTGGATCGCGATCGCCGGTGTGCTGGGCGTGGTGTTCGCGCTGTGGCCCGCGTGGCGCGCCAGCCGGCTCAACGTGCTGGAGGCGATCAGCTACGAGTGACTGAGCGCCCCGTCAACATTGCGGGGTGGTCACAGATATGGGGGGAGGACAGGGCGCCGGTTTGGCCGGCGCCCTGTCCCGGTTCGACCTGTCCCGTCTCGACCGGCGTTTTCGCTATCGCACGCGGTCCAGCTCGGGCACAATGCGGGCCACGCCGACCGAGGTGAAGGAGAGCCGGGTTGCTGGCGATTGCATCGTTGTTCATGGTGGTGTTGGTGGTGCTGCTCATCGCTCGCATCGCCACGGTGGCGCTCGTCGCCACCGGTCTCCCCTTCGAGCTGGCTCGCTTTCAGGCCCGCTCGGCGCTCACCGGGGTCGGGTTCACCACCACCGAGTCGGAATCGGTCGTGGGTCACCCGATCCGGCGACGAGTCGTGCTCACGCTCATGCTCGTGGGCAATGCCGGTTTCATCACGCTCATCGCCTCCGTCATGCTCTCGTTCTCGTCGAGCCCTTCGTCGCGAGAGGTGGCATTCCGTCTGGGAGTCGTCATCGGTGGGTTGCTGCTCATCGCCCTCGTCGCTCGCAGCCAGGTGTTCGAGCGCAACATCACCGCACTCATCGCCCGGGTGGTCGACCGGTTCACCGATCTCGATCTGCGTGACTACCACCACATCCTCCAGCTGAGCAACGACTACGCAGTGACCGAGCTCCAGGTGAAGAAGGGAGATTGGCTGGCTGGTCGCAACCTCATGCAGCTCGAGCTACCCAACGAGGGTGTGCTCGTGCTGGCGATCCACCGCGCCAATGGCGACTTCATCGGGGCGCCCCGTGGCGGCACGGTCATCGAGCCCGGGGACACCGTGGTGCTGTACGGCCGCAGCTCGGTGCTGTCCGATCTCGACGACCGGCCCGCTTCGCCGGCCGGCGACCACGCCCACGACGACGCCGTTGCCGAACAGAGCGAGATCATGGCGCACCAGAGCGACGAGGAGCTCGCCTGAGCGCTGCGCCGGGAACCTCTAGCCTGCCCCCGATGGTTGCCCCGCGGTTCCCCAAGTTCGACACCCTGGCCCTGCACTCCGGACACCGGCCGGACGCCGATTTCGGGGCACGAGCCGTGCCGATCTACCACACCACCTCGTACCTCTTCCCCGACGTCGACTACGCCGCCGAGCTGTTCAACCTCGAGCGACACGGTCATATCTACACCCGCATCTCCAACCCGACCGTCGCCGTGCTCGAGGAGCGGATGGCGGCCCTCGAAGGCGGCACCGGTGCGGTGTGCACCGCATCCGGGATGGCTGCTTTCCATCTCGCCCTCGCCACGATCCTCAGCGCCGGCGACCACGTGGTGTGCTCCCAGGCCGTCTACGGCGGCACCCGCAACATCCTGGCCCACACCATGCCTCGCTTCGGGATCACCACCACCTTCGTCCATCCCCGGGATCACGACGGACTGCGTGAGGCAATCGGCCCCCAGACCAAGCTCGTCGTCGGTGAGACACTGGGGAACCCTGGTCTGGAGGTCCTCGACCTACCGGCCGTGTCGGAGATCGCCCATGCCGCGGACATCCCGGTGCTCATCGACAACACCTTCGCCACGCCCTATCTGTTCCGTCCCTTCGACCACGGCGCCGACATCGTGATGCACTCGCTCACCAAGTTCGTCGGGGGGCACGGGGTCGCCATCGGCGGCGTGATGGTGGACGGCGGGACGTTCGATTGGGAGGCATCCGGCAAGTTCCCCACCCTGACCGAGCCGTATCCCAGCTACCACGGTCTGCGCTTCGCCGAGGAGTTCGGGACCCAGGCGCTGGCCACTCGGGCGCGAGTCGAGGGTCTGCGCGACTTCGGGGCGGCGATGTCGCCGCAGACGGCGTTCTACCTGCTGCAAGGCACCGAGACGTTGTCGCTGCGGATGGACCGGCACGTGGCGAACACCCGGACCATCGTCCGGTATCTGGCCGGCTCGGATGCGGTGACCTGGGTGGCCTATCCGGATCTGGAGCACCATCCGGACCACGAACTGGCAAAGAAGCTGTTGCCCAGGGGCGCCGGTGCGATCTTCAGCTTCGGTATCAAGGGGGGACGCCAGGCCGGAGCGAAGTTCATCAAACGTCTCCGGGTGTTCTCCCATCTCGCCAACGTCGGCGACGCCAAGTCGCTCGTCATCCATCCCGGGAGCACCACACACTCGACGATGAGCAACGAGGAACTGGAGGCGGTGGGCATCTCCGAGGACCTCGTCCGCCTGTCGGTGGGCTTGGAAGACATCGACGACCTGCTCGACGATCTGGAGCAGGCGCTGGCAGCTTCGCAACGGTGAGCCGGCCGTGCGCATAGACGTCGCCGGCAAACAAGTGCGGGCATCGACGGCCGGCGCACCGCTGACCGGCGACAAACCGCTTCTCGTGTTCGTACACGGCGCCGGGATGGACCGCACCGTGTGGGCCATGGTGACGCGGGCATTCGCCTATCACGGCTACTCCGTGCTCGTACCAGACCTGCCCGGACACGGCGCCAGCGACGGACCGCCGCTCGAGTCTGTCGAGGAGCTGGCCGACTGGCTGGTTGCGCTCATCGCTGCCGTCGGAATCGGCCCCGCCCATCTCGTCGGGCACTCCCTCGGCGCCTCCGTCTGTCTCGCCGCAGCCGCGGCAGCCCCGGACCGAGTCCGGTCGCTCGTCCTCATCGGCACCGGTGCCACGATGCCCGTACATCCGGAGCTGCAGGCGGCGGCCGACGCCGGTGACCGCAAAGCGGTCGATCTCATCATGGATTGGGGACTGTCGACGGCGAGCCAGCTGCAGCGCCATGCCATACCGGGGATGGCGCTACGTGAGTCCGGGCAGCGGCTCATGTATGAGAACACGGCTGCGCTCGGCACCGATCTCCGGGCGTCGGCGTCGTACCAGGACGCCACGGCCGCTGCCCAAACGGTGCGCTGCCCGGTGCTCGTCGTCACCGGTGATCGGGACCGGATGACGCGGCCCGAGGCGGCACGACCACTCATCGAAGCGCTTCCGCACGTGACCACGGTGGAGGTGACCGAAACCGGCCACATGATCCACATGGAACGCCCCCACGAACTGATCGGGGCGATCCGCACGCATCTCGCTGCGGTGTGAGATGGCCAAGACTCACCAAGCGCTACCGGACCCGCGCAACGCAGATGTACTGGTCTACGTGGACGGCGAGCTCGTTCCCCGCCTCGAGGCCACCGTGTCGGTGTTCGACAGCGGGTTCCTCGTCGGTGACGGCATCTGGGAGGGTATTCGCCTCCACCACGGGACGCTCATCCATCTCGACCGCCATCTCGACCGCCTCTTCGCCGGTGCGCACCAGGTCGGACTCGCCATCGGGCTCACGCGCACCGAGCTGATCGGTGCCATCGAGCGCACTCTCGCCGCAAACGAAATGACAGACGGCGTCCACGTCCGGGTCATGGTCACCCGCGGAACCAAGTCGACACCGGCGCAGCATCCGGATCTCGTCGTCGGCGGACCGACGCTGGTCATCATCGCCGAGCACAAGGTGGCCGATCCAGCTGTCGCCAGCGCTGGAATCTCGCTCGCCACCAGCTCGGTGCGCCGCCCGCCGCCCGACACCCTCGATCAACGGCTCAACTGTCACAGCAAGCTTCACGAGGTGGTGGCGCTCATCGAAGCCAACCGGGCGGGGGCCGACGAGGCGTTGATGCTCGATACGAACGGCTGTGTGGCTACGTGCAACGCGACCAACTTCTTTCTCGTGAGAAACGACGAGCTGTGGACGTCGACTGGGCTCCACTGTCTCAATGGCATCACCCGCGGTGTGGTCATCGAGCTCGCCCAGACGCTGGGGATCACGACCCGCCAGCGCGACTTCACGCTGGAGCAGACATACGCAGGCGACGAGGCGTTCGTGACGGGAACCTTTGGTGGGCTGACCCCGGTGGCGACTATCGACGGACGCCCGCTGCGAGGCGGAGCGCCCGGTCCCATGACACGCCGCCTCACCGCCGCCTATCACCGTCACCTCAACGCGGCGGCCCATCGTGGCTGACACGCTGCGTGTCTCGATGTGGTCCGGTCCGCGCAACCTGTCGACCGCCCTCATGTATTCGTTCCGGCAACGCCCGGACACCACAGTCGTCGACGAGCCGCTCTACGGCTACTACCTCGCCGCAACCGGCACGGAGCACCCCCTCCGCAACCAGACGATGGAGAAGCTGCCGATCGACCGCGACGCAGCCATCGCCACGCTCTACGCCCCGATGACGACCCCGGTCGTGTTCTTCAAGAACATGGCGCATCACACGGAGGGCATCGAACTCGACCGCTTCTGCGGGTTGCGCAACGCGATCCTCACCCGGGATCCACGAGCCGTGGTTCTCTCGCTCACCGCAGGGTTTCCCGGTGCGGAGTTGCGCCACACGGGCCTCCCGCAATCGGTGGCTCTCCTCGACTGGATGCTCGCACGGGGCGATGAGCCGGTGGTGCTCGATGCGGGCGAGATCTTGAAGGATCCACGGGCGGTGTTGACCGAATGGTGCCGCCGCATCGGTCTCGAGTTCGACGAGGTCATGCTCTCGTGGCCGGCGGGCCCCAAACCCGAGGACGGCGTCTGGGCGAGTCACTGGTACGGGTCGGTTCATCGATCGACGGGTTTTGGCCCGTATGAAGCTCCGCCGGTCGAGATGCCGGCGCACCTCGAGCCGCTCGTCGAGCAATGTCTCCCGCTCTACGCCAAGCTCATGGAGCACGCCATCACCGCGGGCCGATGATCTTTCAGTCGGGCAGCGGGGGCTCCACGACCGCCCACTGATCCGCCTCCTTGACGATGTACTCACTCGTATCCCGACATCTCTCCAGCAGATCGCACATCGTCTCGTCGCCGGTCATCACAGACACGATCGCGACCTCGGCCTTGCCCACGAGCGACAGCCGGCGTTCCGGTCGATCCGACAGCGCCCCGAAACTGTCCACCGCCGACACCTCGATCGGGAGATCGGGCCCGGCGATCCCGGCGAGCTCGGCTGCGAGGATCACGAGGTCGGGCGGGTTGCCGAGCGGAGGCAAGGCCCAGTTGAACAGCAGCGGCACCACATAGTTGCGCTCCGTCTCGAGCAGGTCGACATCGGTGTCGTTGAGCGTGTCCTCCAACTCGAGCAGACCACGCGGCTCCACATCGAGCGCCACGTTGAGGTCGAGGGGCCCGCTGCAGGCGGACTCCGGGTGGAGATCGACTTCCCAGGATTGCCGGAGCGAATACGTCTCGATGAAGTGTCGCTCGTCATGCACGTGGAACCCGTGTTCGATGGCGTGGTCCTTGAGGTACGTGATGAAGCCGGCGATGTCGATGGGCATGGCCTGAACGTTACCGATCCTGATCAGTCCTCGAACCGCCGCAGGAACAGACCCCCCCAAGCCTTGGGCTCGAACCAAGTCGACTTGGGCGGCATGACCAGTCCGGCCTCGGCCACTGCGATGACTTCGTCCACCGTCGTGGGATGGAGCAGAAATGCCACCTCGTTCGGATCGAGGCGAGGGGGACGGACGCCTTCTCCGGCGACGTACCGGAGACAAGCGGCTTGCGTCGGATCGCCGATGTCGAACACCGGCGCCAGTACCTGGCGTTGCAGCCGCGAGACGTCGAGCCGGCTGACCGGATCTCGCTCCACGGGTGCGGAGAACGTGATGCGGTATGCCGCTGCGCCACACACCATGGTTGCGATGCCCGCACGGTCCGGATCCCACTCGCCGTCCGCCTCCAGCTTCTCGATGGCCACGCCGGCTGCGGCGACCCCGGCAACGATGTCCGCTTCGGAGAGCTCGGTGGCGACTACGCGGTCGAACGGCAGCACGGTGAGCCCGTCGTCGGCATACAGCACCGTGAGCACGCCCACACCTGCGGTGCGAACGGCCTCGCTACGAGTCGCGGCGGCGAACCGGTGGTGGCCGTCGGTGATGTACAGGTGACCGAGACCGTCGACCAGGCGCTGCAGCTCATCGGCCTGCCCCGGCGGCACCGCCCACACCCGCTGGTGGCAGGTTCGCTCGCCGGGCACACCCGGAAGCCGCATGGTGGAGGTGAAGTGCCGGACCGGGTCGGCCACCATCACGTGCTCGATGAGCGACTCGATGTCGCGATCGCGCCGGTAGGCGAGGGCCACGGGGTCCGCATGGACCCGCAGCGCATCCAGAAAACCAACCAGCAGCTCCTCGGTCGCAACACGGGTCCGCTCGTGGCGGAGCACACGCCCGTCGGTGTAGCCGTCCAGGGCGACCTCGCAGACGACCCCAACCGCCCGATGCGCACCGCTCAGCACCTCGTAGACGAAGTAGTTGCGGCCTTCGATGCGCTCGAAGACGCCCTCGCTGAGCATCTCGGCGAGCCGGGTGGCCCCCGTGGCCGGCATGGCGGCGGTGGCTGAATAGGCAGCGGGTCCCCCATGGACCGAGTCGATACCGGCCGCCGTCACATGGATGAAGCTGTGTGGTGAGGTGGTGGACAGCTCGGAGAGCTCGTCAACCGTCATCCCGCCGAGCGGTGGGGTCACCACCTCGGCCGCCAGCTCCGCAGCCGGGAGCCATACGGGGACCGGGCCGATCATCGATGCGACACGGTGACACCGAGAACCGGGTCGAGCGAACGAACTCCGTCGAGGATGTCGTCGGTGAGATCGCCGTGCACGTTGATGATGGCGACCCCAGCCGATTCCCCGGTGAAGATCTGATTCGTCATCTGGTCGACGTTGAGCCCGGCCCCCCGCAACACTCCGAGTACACCGGCCAGCACCCCGACGACGTTGCGATGACGCACGACGAGAGTTGCGGTGGACGCCAGTCCGTCGTGGAGATTGAGCACAGTGGGAAGGCTGCCGGCGGCAAAGCGCAGAATGTGCGCCACGACCGCGTCGGCGGTCGCCGTCTGCGCCTGTTTCGTGGACGCCCCGATGTGGGGAGTGAGATAGACGGAGGGGTGGCTCGCCAGGGCGTTGTCCAGCTGCCCCTCGCCGGCGGACGGCTCGGCGGCGACGACGTCGAGACCGGCGCGGAACCCGCGATGGTCGAGCGCCTCGAGCAAGGCGTTCTCGTCGACGACATCCCCGCGCGAGGTGTTGATGAGCCACGCACCGTCCGGCATGGCATCCAGGAAGCCTGCATCGACCAGCGGCCCCCCATCAGGCGCCGGCACGTGCAGACTCACGACATCGCACTGCGCCAGCATCTCCTTCCGCTCTGCGATTTGCTCGATGCGAAGCTCGGCGATGCGACGACGAGTCTCCGGGTCCCGGTCTGGGTTCTCGGAGGTCAGCACCCGCATCTCCAGAGCTCGGGCGCGAGATGCAACTTCGAGACCGATCGCACCCATGCCCACGATGCCCAGCGTGCGACCGGCGATCCCCTGCGCCTGCGAGAACTGCTTCTTCCGCCAGCGACCTCCCCGGGCGGCGACGACGGCGTCGGGGATGCTGCGATCGATGGCGAGCAGTAGACCGATGGTCAGTTCGGCGACCGCTACAGAGTTCGTTCCAGGTGTATTGGCGACGAGCACCCCGTGGCGGGCTGCGGCGTCCACGTCGATGGTGTTCACTCCAGCCCCCGCCCGCACGATGAGCGCCAATCGATCGCCGGCTGCGATCGCATCGGCAGTGACGCGGGTGGACCGCACCACCAGCACATCGCACCCGGCGAGCCGTGCCGGCAGGCTCTCCTCGTCGAGCGACGGCTCATGAACCACCGTGAGCCCGGCGTCACGCAACCGATCGACATGGTCCGCGGCGAAGGCGTCGGCGATGATGATGTGCATACTCGCTCCCTGAGACAGCTCCTCACGTCCGGAGCGGCATTGTCGCAGCGGTACCCAACGCCTGCAGCCGGGCTCGTCGGAGCGGTCCGTTCGTCGATCCGTGGGGGGAATGGCAGACGTATGAGGGGTGTTGTGCACACAGCGCCCCACACCGCCGCCTCACCAAGGAGACCCCATGACCACTACCCGCGGCCGCGTCCGAGTCGAGACGAGCCCCAAACGAGTCCGCAACTACGTGGGTGGTCACGTCGTCGCCGACTCGCGGCAACCGCTGCTTGTGTGGGAATCGCCCTATTACCCCACGTACTACTTCCCCGCCGCGGACGTCGACACGTCGCGCCTGGTCGCGACGGACGGGGTGCGGCGCTCGCCCAGTCGCGGCGATGCAGCCGTGCTCGACATCGTCACGGAGCGAGCGAGCGTCCCGGCAGCTGCTTTCCACCACGCCGAGCCGGAGATCGAGGAGCTCCGCGACACGTACTCATTCGACTGGGACTCGCTCGATGCCTGGTTCGAGGAGGACGAACAGGTGTACGTCCACGCCAGGAGCCCGTACACCCGCATCGACGTCTTGCCCAGCTCGCGGCATGTCGAAGTGTTCATCGACGACGTGAAGGTCGCCGACTCGCAGCGACCCACACTCCTGTTCGAAACCGGGCTGCAGACGCGCTACTACCTGCCCAAGACCGACGTGCGCATGGACCTGTTGACTCCGACCGACCTGGAGACGGCTTGCCCCTACAAGGGGACGGCGAGCTACTTCGACGTCACCATCGAGGACAGCACCCACGAGAACGTCGTGTGGTGGTACCCCGCGCCGCTCGAGGAGAGCATGCGCATCGCCGGTCTCGTCGCTTTCTACAACGAGAAGGTGCAGATCGTGGTCGACGGGGAGCCCGAGAGCACCGAGTGAGGTGCCCACCACTGATGGCGTCGGCCCGTTTCTGCAAGATGGTGCCGGATCGCGATGCACCGAGGTGTTTCGGTAGCCTCGACGTACCGTAGCGAGGAGGCGGCCTGGTCACGCCCGAGAAGCACCCCATTCACGCCCTGAGCGACGAATTCGTCGAAGCGCTGTGTGATCTCTCACCACGTTCGGCCACGTACGTCGGTGTGCCGGGGCGGGACCACCTCTGGGACGATCTGTCCCCAGACGGTGGTGACGGGCGTCACGAGGCGCTGCGATCGATGCGGCGCCGGGTCAGCGAGCTGGAGGAGCCCGCAGACCAATGGGATCGCCTTGCGATCAGGGTGGCCGCCGACTTCCTCGACACCGAGATCGCCAGGTACGAGCACGACGACCACCTCCGTGACCTCAACTCCGTCGCCTCCCCCCTTCAGGACATGCGCGAAGTCTTCGATCTCATGGACAAAGGCTCGCGCGACGGCTGGGAGAACATCACCATCCGGTTGGAGACTCTCGGCGAAGCCGTGAGCGGGTACATCGACTCGCTGGAGCTGGGGCGATCCCGGGGTCTGGCGGTGGCCGAGCGTCAGGTCACCGAATCGATCCGTCAGGCCGCCATCACCGCCGGGCCGGATTCGCAGTTCAGCGGCCTCGGCGATGAACTGGCCGAGTCGGGACTGGCCGCTCCGGAGCTCACAGCCCGGCTGGAGGCAGGAATAGGAACCGCCAAGGATGCCTACCGGCAGCTCGCCGACTACCTCGCCGACACCTACCTCGCCGATGCCCCCGCCGACGATGCCGTGGGTCGCCAGCGTTACGCACGGTTGGTCTACCCGTTCATCGGGACGGAGCTGGACCTCGACGAGACCTACGCCTGGGGATGGGGCGAGATCGCCTCGCTGGGGGAACGCATAGAGCTCGTGGCCGACGAGATAACTCCCGGTGGCGGTGTTCCCGGTGCCCTCCACACGCTGAAGACCGATCCCGAGAAAGCGGCCCATGACGGTGAGGAGTTGCGCCGATTCCTGGCGGAACGTCTCGACGAGGCGCTGGAACGTCTCGCCGGGTTGCACTTCGAGGTTCCCGATGAGATCCGCACTTGTGACGTGAAGATCGCACCTCCCGGGGGGTCGCTCGGGGCGTACTACGTGCCCCCATCGGAGGACTTCACCCGGCCCGGCTCGGTGTGGTGGTCGATCGATCCAAGCCTTCCGGTGCCGCTCTACGACGAGGTTTCGACTGCCTACCACGAGGGCTTTCCAGGACACCATCTGCAATGTGGCGTGCAGGTCGGCATGCGCGACAAGATGTCACGTCTGCAGCGGCTCTGGGTATGGCGACCCGGCGCCGGGGAAGGCTGGGCGCTCTACGCCGAGCGGTTGATGGACGAGCTCGGGTTCCTCGACACGCCAGACTACGTGTTCGGCTTTCTCACCGCCCAGATGCTGCGGGCGTGCCGCGTGGTCATCGACATCGGCAGTCATCTCGAGCTGCCGATCCCGGCGGATCAGCCATTTCATCCGGGCGAGCGATGGAATTTCGACACTGCTGTCGAGATGCTCGAGGCGTACGCAACCCTCGATCATTCGTACGCCGTGTCCGAAGTCACCCGTTATCTGGGCTGGCCGGCGCAGGCGATCTCATACAAGATCGGCGAGCGTGCGATCTTGGACATGCGAGCCGAGATGCAGCGTCGACTGGGTGATCAGTTCGACGCCAAGACCTTCCACCGGCGACTCCTCGAGGTGGGTTCGGTCGGTCTCGACCTCGTCCGGCAGCACGTATTGAATGGCGGGAGCGAGTAGACCGTCATCGCACCCGGCGGCGCACGCTGCAACCAACCCGGGACGCATGGTGTTCTTGGCGGTGTAGGGCGGTGAGACACGAGGAACCACATGGCACCATCCACCACGACCGGCTTCCCAGAGCTGCTGGCCGCCGATGTCGACGCCGCGTTTCCCGAACTGGTGAGCGCCCACGTCGACGGGTTGTTCTCCGGCGTGCTCCGTCTCACCAACGACCGGCACGCCGCTGAGGACATCGTGCAGGAGACATTCCTGCGGGCGCATCGTGCCTTGCACGGCTACAACCCGCAACGGCGAGCTGCACTCAAGACAGCCCCGTGGCTGTGGACCCTCGCGCTGAACCTGTGCCGCAATCGAGCGCGAGGGCTCGGGCGCCGGCCCCGCCAGGTCTCACTCGATGCGGCGGTGACCCATGCGTCGGGTGACGACACCGCCGCCGAAGCGATCGAGGCGATCGACACGACTTGGGGTG
>JBFISM010000071.1:0-18595 GCA_041608535.1 Acidimicrobiia bacterium | reverse complement strand
CTCGATCCCGAGTAGGGATCGAGATGAAGCGGGGACAGGAATCCCAGAGCGCGGTCGCCAGCCCGACCCGTCGGGCTGGCCGGATTTGAACCGGCGACCCCCTGCTCCCAAAGCAGGTGCGCTACCAAGCTGCGCCACAGCCCGTCACCCCAAGTTTCCCACGTATGCGGGCACCCGGCGGCACGAAGTGCGGGCGGAGGGACTCGAACCCCCACGGGCAAAGCCCACCAGGACCTAAACCTGGCGCGTCTTCCAGTTCCGCCACGCCCGCTGAGACCGCCATTGTCGCAGATTGCTACCCACCCGAATCTGTCACACGCGGCTGCGACGCTGCAGTCATGAAACCCGAAATCCCAGGGCACCTCGCTGCTCTGGTTGCACAGTGGAGCACTCTCAGTAGTGATGGGCGTCGGAAGTTGGGGAGATCCCTTCGTCGGCTTGGTCTGACCTACCGCGAGATTGGCGGCGAGGTGTCCGTACCCCAATCAACGCTGTCCGGATGGTGTCGAGATATCGCGCTGACCGACGAACAAGTGGAGGCCATCAAGCGGAGAACGAGCAACGGGGCCGGTATCCCGCGAGACACACAGTGGAAACGCCGGGAACAAGTGCAGTCTCTACGCACGGAAGCTTGGAGGCGCGCTTTGGAGCTTGAATCGGACCCGCTTTGGGTGGCGGGGGTGGCGTTGTACTGGGCTGAAGGAGCCAAGACAACACGACGTCTCCATATGTCCAACAGTGATCCTGCGGTCCTTCGGGTCTTCATGCGATGGGTTGAGGCGTATCTGGATCCATCACCCAGTTTCAGAGCGGCTGTTTGGCTCCACGCCGACAACGACGAGCCCGCAGCGCGTCGCTTCTGGTGCAACGAACTCGGACTCGACATCGGCGATTTCACCAAGAGTTACATCAAACCGGATGGCACAGGTCACCGCAAGAATCACCTTGCGGCGGGCGTTTGCCGAGTGTCGGTGCGGCGCAGCGCCGACTTCTGGATCACGACGATGACGTGGTGCCGCCATCTGAGCGACACCATGGGACTGCTAGCCTCCCATTCGGGTCGCTAGCTCAATTTGGCAGAGCAACTGGCTCTTAACCAGTAGGTTGTGGGTTCGAGTCCCACGCGACCCACGGCGATTCCTTCTCCGATTCGCTTCCATTTCGCTGCCTGGATACCGCTACTGATGGCTTGCGCCATTTAGCCTGCCCACATGACCGAGGCCAGTGCGGTCGTGCGCCCCAGGGAGCGCGACCACTTCGTCGACTTCCTGCGTGCCGCTTCGCTCGTCGTCGTGGTGATCTGGCATTGGGTGTTCACCATCCTCGAGGTGTCGGAGACGACTGTCTCCCCCACCAATCCCATCGGATTCACCCGCGGGATGTGGGCGATCACCTGGGTGCTGCAAGTGATGCCGGTCTTCTTCTTCGTCGGCGGATACGGCCACCGCCTCACCTTCGACAACTATCAGAAGGGGGATTCGCGCCGGTTCCTGAGACGCCGCACGACGAGACTCCTCATTCCAGCGCTCGTTCTCGTCGCAGTGTGGGTGGCGGTCGGTCTCGTGCTGCGCACCGCCGTCGGTGGCTCCTGGATCTGGCCGGCGGTGATCCTCGTGCTCTCCCCGCTGTGGTTCCTCGTGGTGTACCTGGTTCTGGTCTTGCTCGCACCGATTGCGATCCGGGCGCACTGGCGTTGGGGTGAGCTGGTGGTGGTGTGGCTGCTCGGTCTGGCCGCCGTGCTCGACGTGCTGCGGTTCTCCCACCAGCAGGGCTGGGCGGCGTGGCTCAACTTCATCGTGATCTGGGGTCTCGCCCACCAGATGGGGTTCTTCTACGACAAACTCATCGCCGCACCCCGCCGCACTGCCTGGATGTTCTTCTGGGCGGGCCTGTTCGCGATGATCGCCCTCACCAACATGGGCTTCTATCCGCGTTCGGTCGTCGGTGTGCCCGGGGAGCGGTTCTCCAACATGGGGCCGCCGACACTCGCCATCGTGGCGCTGATCTTCCTCCAGATCGGGTTGGTGCTGCTGATCCGACCCTGGGTGCTCGACCAGCTCGCCAACAACGAGTGGTTCAAACGGCTGGCAGCATGGGTCAACGAGAACGCCATGGGTCTCTACCTGCTGCACTCGACCGGGATGGCGATCATGATCGCCGCCGTGTTCATCATCACCGGGTACCGGCCGCCCGCCGAGCCCACGACCGAATGGTGGCTGACCCGGCCCCTCTGGTTCGTGTTGCCGCTGATCGGCACATACCCATTGCTCGTCGCCTTCCGCCGGATCACCGAGGGGAGCCGGAAGGGACGGCCCGGCTAGCTGGGGTCGAACGCGATCGGTGCACCCAGGACACCATCCGGGATGCCGAAGCCTTCGACGAGGGCCACCGCATCGGGCCGGATCTCCCCACACAGCGCACCCACCTCCTTGCGGACCGCTTTGGCGGCTGCGGCGCTGAGCTGTCCGTGTTCCTGGAACCATCCTCGATCCTTTTCCACATGCCATAGGGCGTACAGATCCACCAGCTGGTCCAGAACCGCCCGCAACCCGGCGTCCGTGACACCGTCTACGGAGGTGGCGAACCGCTCCAGCACGAGATGCTCCATGTGCGCCCTGGCCACCACGAACACGTGGTCCTGCACGTCGATGAACGCCTCACTGGTATCCATCCCGCCGTCGATCCGCTTGCGCAGCCGCGCCGCCAGCGCTTGCAGCAAATGCTCGCTGCGCCAGCGGAACACATCTCGCTGCCACCCCCGATCGCGCAACCGCTCCCGGCTGCTGCCACCGAGCACCAGTGGGTTCGCCTCGCGGACGGTTTCCAGAGCCCGAGAGGTCAGGAAGCGAACGATCCCGAGCAGATTCAGATCATCGAACTCGTGGCGGTAATCGCTGAGCAAGCTGCGGGTGAGCAGCTGCGCCAGCACGGTGTTGTCCCCCTCGTATGTCGTGTACGCGTCACTGTCTGCCTTGAGATCCGCAAGCCGGTTCACCGTCAAGTAGCCGGCACCTCCACAGGCTTCGCGTGCGGTCTGGATGGTGTCGGTCGTGTGCCAGGTGCCGAATGCCTTCAGCCCCGCAGCGGTGGCCTCGATCGAACGAGCGTCGCCGGCGGTGGAGACGTAATCGTCGATGAGCTGCTCGAAGGCGAAGTGATACGCGTACGTCGTCGCCAGCCGCGGCAGCAGCCTTCGCTGGTGCAACGGATAATCCAAGATCGGCGTTTCCGGCCCGCCCTCCGGACCGAACTGACGGCGCCGAGCACCGTACCGCACCGCAATCGCAAGCGCCGACTTGGCCGCGCTCATCGCCGCCGCCCCGACCGATACCCGACCACCAACCAGCGTGCCAATGGTGGTGAAGAATCGTCTGGTGGCACTCGGTATGGCGCTCGTGTAGCTGCCGTCAGTCGCAAGCTGCGCAAAACGATCCAACATGGCGTCTCGGGGAATGCGCACGCCGTCGAACCAGATCCGTCCGTTATCGACCCCGTTCAACCCGAGCTTGGGCCCACAATCTTCGATGCGAACTCCGGGCAGTACCTCGCCGTGCTCGCTGCGCAGGGGAACGAGGAAAGCGTGGACGCCGTGATTGTCCCGACCCACGACGAGCTGGGCGAAGACGACGGCCATCCTCCCGTGTTCCGCCGCATTGCCGATGTAGTCCTTTCTCGCACGATCGTGCGGAGTGCGGATGATCAACTCGTCGGAAATCGGGTCGAAGGTGGCAGTCGTCTCCAGCGCTCGCACATTCGAGCCGTGTGCGGTCTCCGTCATGGCAAAGCATCCGGGCAACTCCATCGTGCCGGCGGACCTGAGATAGGCCTCGTGGTGCCGCGTCGTTCCCAACCGGTAGATCGACCCGGCGAACAGCCCGAATTGCACGCCGGCCTTGGTCAGCAGGCTGAGGTCGTGATGACCGATGATGGTGAAAGCACCGATGAAGTCGCTCATCGAACCGGAGCCGCCGTAAGCCGGAGGGAGACCCAGGGATCCAATGCCTTCATCACCCAGCCGTTGCGTCCAGGCGAGCACGAGGTCCCGGTAGTCACTCGTCGTCAATCCGTAGCGGTACGCAAATTCCGGATCCGAAAGCAGTTGACGAACTCGCCGTCTGATCGCCCGCCGTTGCGGGCCGTCGAGCAACTCGGTCATGGCGGCAGGATCGAATCGGGGAGTGGGCGCCGGCGCCGGGGGGCCCGGGAGCGCCAGCAGGGTGGCCGTCGCCTCGGGACCCAGATCGCCGAGCGCGTCGCTCAATCTGCCGAGGGCAGCCCTCTCCCCTGGAGCCAGCGGAACACCGCGCCGGATCCGCCTCGCCAGCTCCTCGGCGAAATGGGTCACGTCGAGCCTGGCGACCCCGTCGATGTCGCGTCCTGCCTCCCGCACCCGGTCGAGAAGTCGATTCAGCTCGACCGGCGAAGGCGGATCGGCCGGGTCGAGCCAGGCGTTGAACTCCTGCTTGCAGTCGAAGTCCACCCCGTCGGCTGCTGCGACCATGTCGCACAACGCCTCGATCTCGTCGTCGCTCAGATCGCCGTCGGCCCAGGCCAGATAGATGATCGGCAGAAACGGGGCGAGGCGTGCGTCGTCGAGTGTGCGGACGAGATCCGTTCTAGCCACCGACCGAGGCTACCCAGGAATTCGATGCCGGGTGCGGGTCGTCAGGTTCGTCCTGCTATTCGCTCCGCGTTTGTGCGGCGCGCATCCGAGGGCGATGTTTGGGGTGGCCGACGGGATTTGAACCCGCGACCTCCTGGACCACAACCAGGCGCTCTAACCGAGCTGAGCTACGGCCACCATGTGTGACGCATTCGCCACCGCGCCCCCGGAAGGATTCGAACCCTCGACCAAGAGCTTAGAAGGCTCCTGCTCTGTCCACTGAGCTACGGGGGCGGGAGATTACACGACCGGCGCCACGCCGTTCGCCGAGCGGATGACGGGAATCGAACCCGCATAACCAGCTTGGAAGGCTGGGGCTCTACCATTGAGCTACATCCGCAAGTGGCGCAAGGATAGTGACCGACCGTCCGGGAACAGCCGCTTCGATCGCAACGATCACCGCCACCACACTCTCAACCCCCGTTCGCCGGCAGACATTGCGCGCAAACGGGCGGAGCGCACGCAAGCTCGCGAGATACGATTGAGCACATGAGCAGGACGCTCATCGGACGCGACGAGGAGTTGCGGCAGATCGTCGAGCTTCTCGACGAGTGGCGGCTGGTGACCATCGTGGGACCGGGCGGCGCCGGTAAGACCCGGCTCGCCGAGGCGGTGCTGGAAGATGTCGACGGGAGCACCGAGACGTACTTCGTTGGTCTGGCATCCCACACCAACCACCGGCTGGCCGAAACGGCGGCGGCCGAGCTCGGATCGAGCTCCCTCGAGGATTTCTGCCGGGCGACCGCCGATCGATCGGCCCTCGTCGTGCTCGACAACTGCGAGCACGTGCTCGATGCGGCTGCCACCGTGGCCATCCTCGCCACGAGTCGGGAGCCGCTCGAGTTGGAAGAGGAGCGGCTCGTCCCCCTGGTGGGTCTACCAACAGAGGCTCCCGCCGGTCCCTCTCCTGCAGCCGAGCTCTACCTGAGCGAGGTCGAGGCGCGCGGCGTGGCGATGAACGCCGAGCTCCACGATGTAGAACGTCTCGTCAGGCAACTCGACGGCTTGCCACTCGCCATCGAGTTGGCTGCGGCCAAGGCCCGCACCGCGTCACCGGCGGAGATGCTCCACGATCTCGAGCCGAGAATCGATCTTCTCTCCAGACGCCGGGACCGGGGTCCCTCGCGCCACCGCAGCCTCGCTGCGGCCATCCGCTGGTCGTACGAGCAGCTCAACGAGGAGGAGCAGCAGTTCCTGCTCGCGTGCTCGCTGTTCGAGGGATTGTTCACCCACGGCACGGCTGCCGCCATCACCGGAAAGTCACGAACCGAGGCCGTGGCGCTCCTGCAGGGTCTCGTCGACCGTTCCCTCGCATCACGAGCAGATCGGGGCCGCCACTTGGCACCGGCTGCTGGTGACCATCAGGATGTTCTTCCGGGACGAGCTACGCAGGGTCGAGAGTCCGGAGGTGAGCCAGGAGCGTCTCGCCGCGGCTGCGCTGCAGCTCGTCGAGGCACAGCCGTACTCCCATCTCAGCATCGGCTACGAGGATGGCGCCGCAAGGGCGACGGCGGCGTTCGACACCGTCCGCAAGGTCGTCGACCACTGCGTGGCCCTCGACGGGCACCCCGATCGGGTCTATCGCATTTTGCGATGGGTGTGGTGGCTCGACGCAGGCGCCTACCAGTCCGAGGCGACCAATCTCTGCGACCGAGTGTTCACTCGCTGGAACGAACCTGCTCATCCCGCATGGCCGCTCGCCGCCGCATCGGCTGCGACGCTCGATCGCGACGTCGGGCGCAGAGACGAAGCGCGTGCGATGTCCCAAGCCGTGCTCGAGTCGACCGACGGCGTTGCGCAAGCGCTGGCCCACCGGACGCTCGGTTTGATGCACCGCGCCCAAGGTGACTACGAGATCGCCCGACATCATTTCGCCACCGCCATCGAACTGGCAGCGACCGCCGAGTTGGATGCGCTGGTCGACGAACTTCGAATCCATCTCGCTCTCAACCTGGCGTGACAGGGCGACGCTGACGAGGCCACGGAATTGACCACCATCGTGGAGACCACGACGGCAGCCCAACCTGGATCGGCCAATCACATATGGGCCCGTCTCGTTCACGCCGTCCTCATTGCTCCGGAGCAACCCGACCAAGCGGCGGATCTTCTCGACGCTCTCAAGATGCACGTGCGGACCGGGGGATCACCGTGGGCGGCTGCGGCGATTGGCACGGTGCGGGGGTTGGTACACGCCACGGTCGGTGAGCTCGCCGCGGCAGGCTCCCAGCTGGCCCGATCGCTCGGACTGTTCTACAGGGCCGGTGACCTTCCGGAGACCGCGTGGGCGGCGGAGGCAGCGAGCGTCACGTTGCGGCGAGGGGGGGACGAGGAGGGTGCTGCAATGGCGGCTGGTATTGCCCATCAATGCTTTCCCGAAATGCGTCTGCCCGAACGGGACGCTGCTTGGATGACCTCGATCGCACCGTTGCCCGAGCCGGTCCCCGTCTCCAGCCTGTCCGCGACGGTGAACGACGTCTGCAAACGACTTGCCGCACTCGACTCCGCCTCCTCGACCCGTCAAAGCGCGACGACGGGCACCTTCCGCAACCACGGCGACTCCTGGGAGGTGGCCATGGGCGGCGAAGCGAAACACGTTCGTGATTCGAAAGGCATGCACGACCTCGCACAGCTGCTTCGCAACCCCGGGGTCCCGCAAGCAGCCGTCGACCTGGTCGACGCCAAGCTCGTCTCCGGGTCCCACGGTCCCGCAAGCGACCGCCGGGCCCTGCGTGAGTACCGCAGCAGACTCGCTGAGCTGGACGAACGAATCGCCGACGCGGAGGCCTTCGGCGACGCCGACGGCGCCGAGAACGCACGCCTCGAAAAGGAAGCGATCATCGATCATCTCAGCAAGAGCTACGCCCTACGGGGCACGCAGCGGATCACGGGCGATCCCGTCGAGAAGGCGAGGTCCGCCGTGACCTGGAGGATCCGCGCCGCCATCAGGAACGTTCGGGCCGTGGACGAGCGGGTGGCCGAGCACCTGGACGCCCATGTGCACACCGGTCGTGAATGCGTCTACACCCCCACGCAACCCGTGGCTTGGACGTTCTGAATCACCACGACCTGAATCACCAAGAGAAGGTGTGAGTCGTCGCCTCACACCTTCCCGTCTCACCTCACGCCTCCGGTACGAAGTCTCGACGAGGAGGACACGGCCATGGCGACCATCACCCGCACCCCCATCGACGAACGATTGTTCGTGTCGGCAATCCAGAGCCTCGAGCTGCTCAGCGTGCACATCGGCAAGGAGTTGGCCCTATACCCGCACCTGCTCGAAGCAAGGACCGTGGTCGAGCTGGCAAGCCGGGCCGGCATCGATGAGCGCTACGCCCGAGAGTGGCTCGAACAGCAGGCTGTAGCCGGGTTCGTCGAGGTGGACGATTCGCCTGCGCCGTGGGACGTGCGCCGCTATTCACTGCGCCCGGAGATCGCCCCGGCCTTCATCGACCCGGTCAGCCCACTCCATGTCTCGCCGCTGGCGCAAATGGTGTTGGGTGCGGCACAGGCGATGGACCAGGTCGTGGCGGCGTACCGCAGTGGCTCCGGAGTTAGAAAGCATTTCCGCACAGGCCAGGCAGACATCAACCGGCCTGCCTTCGCCCGGGAACTCGTCGACAGCTGGATCAACGCCATGCCGGACGTAAAAGAGCGGCTCGACAACAGCGGCAGAATCGCAGACGTCGGCTGCGGGCTCGGCTACTCCACCCTCGCCCTGGCGAGCGGGTTTCCCAACGCCGAGGTGATCGGGATCGATGTCGACCGCGCCTCGATCGACGATGCCCGAGCCATCGCCGCACGTGACGGTGTCGATGTGCGCTACGAGTGGGCCGATGCTGCCGCAGTACCGAGCCACGGTCCGTTCGATCTCGTCACGATCCTCGAGGCGCTCCACGACATGAGCGCACCGGTGGCCGTGCTCACTGGGATACGAGATTCGCTCGCCCCCGGCGGTGTCGTGTTGGTGGCGGACGAAGGAGTTGCCGACAGCTTCGTCGCACCCGGCGATGAGATCGAGCGCTTCATGTATGGCTGGAGTGTCAACCATTGCCTCCCGGCAGCGATGGCCGAGCAGCCGTCGGCTGCGATCGGAACGGTGATTCGGCCCGACCTGGTCGAGGCCCTCGCCAGGGAGGCCGGCTTCGCTTCGGTGAGTCGCATCGACGCCGATGGCGGCTTCTTCCACCTCTACCGGCTCGACATATGAGTCTCGGGGATTGCGGGGACCGGCTTCACATCACGGAGTCGCCCGCGCCACGACGCGGTGAGTCGCTGCATCGAACAGCGTGTGATCCGCCAGGCTGATGTGAACCGTGTCCCCCAACGCATGGCTCATATCAGGCGTCCGCGCCCACACTGCGAAGTCGTCGCCGACGCATTGCACGAGCAGATGGCTTCCATGGTTGATGACGTTCTCGACGGTCGCAACCGTGCCGCCCTCCACTGGGAAACGCACGGCCTCGGGACGGATCGCCAGGTCGACGGTCGCACCCACGTAGTGCTCCAGAGTGGTGGCCCAGGCTTGCTCGCTGAGCTGTCCGGCCACCAACTGGTAGGCCCCGTGCGGCGCCTCCTTCACGGTGACCTCAACCACATTGACCTCGCCGATGAGCTTGGCCACCGTCAGCGTCACCGGGCGGCGGTACAGACCTTCCGGTGTGCCGATCTGCACGGTGCGGCCGCGCACCATCACCAGGATCCGGTCCGCCAGAGCCATCGCTTCGCGAGGGTCGTTGGTGACATACAAAGTCGTGACCCCGTACCCGCGCTGCATCATCTTCAGCTCGCTGCGCATCCGCTCCCGGGTGCCCGCATCGATCCTGGCGAGAGGCTCGTCCATCAAGAACAGACGCGGCGCTCGGACCAGCGACCGGGCAATCTGGACGAGATGCTTCTCCCCCGCCGACAGCTCGCTGGAACGTCTCCGCAGCAGACCCTCGATGTGAAGGGCCCGCGTTTCGGCGCCGACTCGTTCCGCGATCTCCTCCGCCGAGCGACGTCGGATCTTCAGCGGAAAGGCGACGTTGCCGCCGACGTCGAGGTTCGGGAAGACCACCGCTTCTTGAAACACCATGGCCACGTCCCGATCCTTCGGCGCCATCTTCGTGATGTCGACTCCGTCGACGAGCACGGTCCCCGACGTGGGTGTGTCGAGCCCGGCGACCACGCGCAACAATGACGTCTTCCCAGCTCCGGACGGACCGAGGACGGCGAGCAGCTCGCCGTCGCCGACGTCGACCGACACGTCATCGAGGACGGTGATGCCGTCTTTGACAACGGTCACGTTGGAAATCGTCACCTGGGCCACGCCGCTCAGCTCCGGTAACGGAGCGCCTCGGCGAGCCGGCGGAGCGCACGCGCCCGATGCGAGATCTCGTTCTTCTCTTCCGTGGCGAGCTCGGCGAGCGTGCGATCGCCGACGAGGAAGATCGGGTCGTAGCCGAATCCGTGGCTGCCTCGCCGCTCCGTGGCGATCGATCCTTCGAGCACACCGTCCACCACGAGCTCGTCCCCTGCGGGTGTCACTATCGCGACGGCCGTACGGAATCGCGCTGATCGGTCGGCTTTCCCGTCGAGCGTCTCGAGCAGCTTGGCGACATTGTCGCTGTAGGTAGCACCTTCGCCGGCGAACCGAGCGGTGTGGACACCCGGAGCGCCACCGAGTGCGGACACTTCCAAGCCCGTGTCATCGGCGAGTGCGGGCACGCCGGTGACCTGCGCAACCGTGCGGGCTTTGAGCAGTGCGTTCCCTTCGAGAGTGTCCTCCGTCTCCGGAATCTCCGGCCACGACATGCCCCGGACGATTGCGATCGGCGGCTCGAGCCCACCGAGCACCGCTTCGATCTCCTCGATCTTGTCGGCGTTGTGCGATGCAACGACGACCCGATCGACGAACATCACGATCTCCGAGCTGCCGCCTGCGCGTCGACGAGATCGGCAATGCCCTTCGTCGCCAGATCGAGCATCTCGTCCAGCTGATGTCGAGAGAATGTGCGCCCTTCGGCCGTCCCCTGAACCTCGACCAACTCCCCGTCACCGGTCATGACCACGTTGAAGTCGACGTCCGCGGCGACGTCGAGTTCGTAGTCCAGATCGAGCACGGCTTCCCCGTCGACGAGGCCCACCGAGACGGCAGCGACGTGACGCGACACGGGTGACACCTCCAACCGTCCCTCGCCCACCAGTACGTCGAACGCGTCGGCCAGAGCTACCCACGCCCCGGTTATGGATGCGGTACGAGTACCCCCGTCCGCTTGGAGCACGTCGCAATCGACTCGAGCCGTCAGGTCGGCGAAGCCCGCCGGATCGACGGCGGCACGGAGCGACCGTCCGATGAGACGTTGAATCTCCTTGGTGCGACCCCCGCTGATCGACTTGCGCGGGATGCGCGAGTTGCCGGATCCGGGCAGCATCGCATACTCGGCGGTGATCCAGCCATGCGGACTGCCCCGCATCCACGGTGGAACTTCGTCGTCGATGGAGACGGTGCACAGCACCTTCGTCTTGCCCATCGAGATCAGAACCGATCCGGGGGTCATCTCGGTGAAACCGCGCGCAATCGACACCGGTCGCAGCACATCGGCAGGACGCGTAGTCAACTCATACCTCGAGCTGCAGGCCCGGGGCGGCCACGATCGTCTCGCCGGAGAACACGGCAGCGGCTTCGTCATGCACCTCGCGGCTCGACTTCGTTGACGCCACGTGGGTGAGCACCAATCGCTCGGCTCCTGCCTCCTCGGCGATCTGGGCGGCCTCGGCCGCCGAGAGATGCAAGGGAAAGACGTCCGGCCCGCGGGGGCCGGTGAGCCCAGCCTCGGCGACGACGAGATGCGCTCCCTTGGCCAGGCCGGGAAACCCGCCACCGAGCCCGGTGTCACCAGAGAACACCAGCACTCTGCCACCGTGCTCCACGCGGATGGCATTGGCCGGCACCGAGTGCACTCCCGGCGCAAATCCGACCGAGACCTCACCGATCTCCACGCTGAGCTCATCGAGAACCTCATGCGCTTCGAGGACATGATGAAAGGGGTGGTCCGTGCCGGCGCGGAGAAACGCAGCAAGCGCCTCCGCCGCCCCACCCGGCGCGTAGAAGGGAATCCGGCCATCGCTGCGAACTCGATACGCGAGATAGTGCACGAAGCCGAATATATCGGCGCTGTGATCGGCGTGGATGTGGCTGAGCAGCAGCGCATCGATATCCGCCGGGTCCAGGTACCGGGTCAGCTCCATGAACGTACCGGTGCCGGCATCCATCCAGATCGACGTCCTTTCCGTCCGGACCAGATAACCGGATGCGGCTCCGTCGGGGCCGGGTCCGCTGCCGTTGCAGCCGAGCACGGTGAACGTCAGCGTCACGTTCTCCAACCCCACACCGTGACTCCCGAGCCGACCACCGCCAGCCAGATCGCCGAGACGAGCACCGACCAGGCCAGCGGCGCCGCGGGTCCCCGTCGCCAGCTCCGTGCGGCGAGAGCGACCGCCAGCAGCCAGACCGCACCGAGCGCAGGCACCACCGCTGGCTCGAGCAGCCACGTAGCGGCGATCAGAACCGCATTCACCGCAAACATCGCCGCAGCGACCAGCAGATAGAGAAGGTGGCGAGAGCTGAGCGGGGACGTCTCGGCTGGGGCGTTCACGGTGGCAGGGTACTCCCCATCGTCAGCCGACGATCACAACGTCGCTGACGGCGCCGTGCACGATGCGAAAGGCGCGCAGCACCGGCTGACGCACCGGCCCGATGATGAGATGGAACCACGTGGGATCGAGGGCTCCTGCGATGTCCCGGGCCGAGGGGAACGGCAGGGCTTTGGGGTGGGAATGAAAGACGCCACCGATGGTCCAGCCGTTGCGCTCGGCATGCCCCAGCGCCCCGTAATGCTCGCTCGGATCGACGGTGAAGCGCACCGGTGAAGCGTCGATGTTGGTGAGGCAATAGACCATACGAACCGCAGCCGTGCCGCCGGCGGTATCGATGGCGAGAAGGCCGCAGGCTTCTCGGGGAGCGATGAGAGCTGCGTGATGCCGGATCGCTTGCCCGGCCTCCTTGGGCACCAACAGCCGGTCGACGTCTGGATCCAACTCCGTCATGGCTCGCGCCAGCTCGGAACCTCGCACCATCAATCGCACCCGGTGGTCGGTGAAGAATCCTGGGCTGAGACCGCCCTCGTCGTCGGCGAACACGATCGAATCGACCCCGGCCGCAGCCAACCTCACCCGGGTGAGCTCAGCGTCGTCGCGATGCAAGAAGACCCGCAACGTCACCAGCGCAGCAGCATCGTTGGTCATACGTGCAATATCCGGCCTGCTCACAAAGGGTCGCGTAGCAGCGGCTGCGTCATACAGCGGCTTCCTCCCCGACCGCGACACAGTTCCGACGCGTCGAGCTCCAGGACTTCCACACCCGCCTCCCGGAGCCGCCGGTTCGTCTCGGCATTCCGTGCATATGCAACGACGACACCCGGCTCGAGCGCCAGCGTGTTGTTGCCATCGTCCCACTGCTCCCGCAGCCTCCCGATGGCGTCGCCACCGGTCTGGACAAAGGTGGCCTTGGTCAATCCGAGTCCGTCGAGGAGCGCGCTCTCCAGATCATGGTCGTGCTCCACATTGATCTTGCCGCCGGGAGCCGGCTGCAGCGTGTGAACGGCAACCGACTCGAGCACACCCGGGTAGACGTTGAACGTCGCCGTGTCCACCATCGTGAACACCGTGTCGAGGTGCATCACGGAACGATCCTCTCGCAAATGCACGACGATCACTCGCTGCACGGTTCCCTCGGCGAACAACCGGCGCGCCAGGATCTCGACGGCCGAAGGAGCGGTCCGCTCCCCAATACCGATCATGACCGTGTTCTCGGAGAGAACGAGCACATCCCCGCCCTCGAGACTGGCCGGATACTCGTCGCCCAGCTCCGCACCGAACCACACTCCGAAATCGACGCCGGAGAACCGTGGATGGTGGCGGTAGATCGCATCGATGTAGAGCGACTCGCGGCGCCGAGCCGGCATCGCAAGCACGTTCTTGGACACCCCGTCGTTGATCCAGGCGGCGTTGTCCCGCATGAACAACAAGTTGGGCAGCGGCCGCAACACGTAGTGGAAACGGTCGGCGACCAGATCGGCGAAGAGCGCATCGATCCCCCACTCCTCCAACTCCCGTTCCAGCAAACCGCCCATGAGCACATCGACGACCCGATCCACGGGCTCGTCGGCGAGCGCCGCTGTGAGCTGCTCGGCGACTCGAGGCCCACACTGTTCGGGGGTGAACACCGCAGAGACGAGCTCGTGGCGCGCCGTCGGATTCTCCAGGACCTCGGCCAGCATTCGCTCGAAGTACAAGACCTCGACGTCGCGGGCCCGCATGGTCGCAACGAACGCATCGTGTTCCTCTCGGGCTCGATCGAGCCACAACAGGTCGTCGAAGAGCAGAGCTTCTTTGTTGTCCGGCGTGATGCGAGCGATCTCGAGATCGGGCCGGTGGACCATCACACTCCGCAGCCGCCCGATCTCGCTGGAAACCCGAAACCCCACGTCGCTCACAGTCCTCTCCGTGCAGGTGGGGGGACGATACCGGCCCCATGGAGTCGCAGCCCACGGATGATCTGCGGGACAGTGGGTCGACGTTGTAATGTCCACAGAGGCCGCAATGGTGCGGGGTCAGGAGGAGGAACTCCGTGAGAAACAAGCGTGGCATCGCTACGAGCGTGCTGGTGCTCGCCGCGCTGGCAACATTCCTCCCGATGGCGACGGCCCAGGAGTCGAGTGGCGAGTCCGTCGCGACGACGATTCGCATCGAGGACGACGCCGGTGAGCGGATTGGCGCCGAGGGCGTCCTCATCACCGTTCTCGACGCCGAAGGCAACGAGCTCGGCAGCGCCGCCACCGATGCCGAGGGCGAGTTCTTCTTCGAAGTACCGGGACCGGGGGAGTATTCGCTGCTGCTCGATGAGACGACACTTCCCCCGGGATGGATCCTGCGCAACCCCGATCGGAATCCCGCAGTGATCACGCTCAACGCCGGGCAGGATGGTCGTACTATCTTCGCCACCACCCGCGGTGACGGCACGGGCACCGGAACCCCGCTCGTGCAGCCCGATTCCGGAGTGACCTTCCGCCAGGTCGCCCAGCTCACCGTAGAGGGCCTGAAGCTCGGCGTCTTCATCGCGATGATGGCGATCGGCATTTCGCTCATCTTCGGCACGACTGGGCTGGTGAACTTCGCCCACGGCGAGATGGTCGGCTGGGGAATGCTGATCGCGTACCTCTTCAACTTCTATGGTCTCGCCGGGGTGTTTGGCTGGCTGGAGGGTCTCCCCGCCCCACTCGGGAGTGGGATGAATCTGGCCATCGCTGCGCTCTTCGCCATCATCGGGGGCGCCGCCATGGGCTGGGCCTTCGATCGGTTCATCTTCGGCCCGTTGCGCCGACGTGGAGCCGGATTGATCGCCCAGATGGTGGTCACCATCGGTTTGTCACTCGTTCTTCGCTATGCGTTTCTCTTCGCCTTCGGCGGCAACCCGAGGTTCTTCCGGGATTACACGGCGCAGCGCGCATTGCAGCTAGGCGTCATCGAGATCACGCCGAAGGATCTCATCACCGGATTGCTCTCGGTGTTGATACTCGTAGGGGTTGGTCTCTTCCTCATGGGCACCCGCATGGGGAAGGCTATGCGAGCCGTGGCCGACAACCGGGACTTGGCCGAGTCATCGGGCATCGATGTCCAGCGGGTGATCCGGTTCATCTGGACCTTGGGTGGCGCCCTAGCTGCGCTCGGCGGCGTGTTCATGGGTCTGTCGGAGCAGGTCAGCTGGAACATCGGGTTCCGTACCCTGCTGCTCGTATTTGCCGGCGTCATCCTGGGTGGGTTGGGGACTGCCTTCGGTGCGCTGGTGGGTTCGCTCCTCGTCGGGATCGGTATTCAGGTCTCGACGATCGTCGTGCCCACCGAGTTGAAGAACGTCGGTGCGCTGGTCCTGCTCATCACGATCCTGATCTTCCGTCCTCAGGGCATCTTGGGTCGTAAGGAGCGAATAGGTTGATCTCGCTCGCCGCCATCGACTGGGGCTCGATCATCGAGCTCTCCCTCACGCAAGCATTCGGGGTGCAAGCGGCGTTCTATGCCATCGCCGCGATCGGGCTCAACGTGCACTTCGGCTACGCCGGATTGCTCAATTTCGGTCAGGTCGGGTTTGTTGCCATGGGTGCATACGGCATGGGGCTCACGGTGACGTACTGGCAGCAGGACAGCGTCCTCCTGGCTGTGATCGTCGGGGTGCTGTTCTCGGTTGCCTTTGCACTGATCCTCGGCCTGCCAACCCTTCGTCTCCGGGCGGACTACCTCGCCATCGTCACCATTGCCGCTGCAGAGATCGTGCGTTTCCTGGCGAGATCGACCGCGCTGCGTGGTATCACCCGCGGCGCCGAAGGTCTCAACGAATGGATCGGCCCGTTCCGGGCTCTCAGCCCGTTCGATGCAAGCACCCAGTACGGCTTCGGACCATTGGTGTATCGAGGCAACAACCTCTTCGCCCTCGTGATCGGTTGGGGAGTTGCCCTGCTCGCCGTGCTCTTGGTGTGGACACTCATGCGATCGCCGTGGGGTCGCGTGGTCAAGGCCATCCGTGAGGACGAGGATGCTGCCACCGCCCTCGGCAAGAACGCCTACTGGTACAAGATGCAAGCTCTCATCCTGGGCGGCGTCATCGGTGGCTTCGCCGGTATGGTCAACGCCATCGACAACGCCACAGTCCAACCCGACTTCTTCGTCGCCCCGCTGACGTTCTTCTTCTGGCTCGTGCTCATCCTCGGTGGGGTCGGCCGCGTCTGGTCGCCGATAATCGGTGCCATGATCTTCTGGGGGCTGATCACGTTCGTGCAGACGTTGGGCATCGAATTGGTGCGGGAGGGATTCATCCCGACGTCGGTCATGGACTCGACGCAGATCAACCAGATCCGATTCTGGATCGTCGGTAGCGCACTTGCCCTGTTGATGATCTTCCGCCCCCAAGGCATATTCGGGTCGAGAGAGGAGATGGCACTCGATGCCAGGTGAAACGACCACGATGGACCCACTTGCTGGGGTCGAGCACGATCCTGGAGTCGCCAAACCCGACCCGATCCTCACCGTGCACGACATGGTCAGGTCGTTTGGCGGTCTGGTGGCAGTGAACGTGGCCCACCTCGAGATTCAACGTGGCATCATCACCGGTCTGATCGGTCCCAACGGCGCCGGCAAGACGACGTTCTTCAATCTGTTGACCGGCTTCGACGCACCCAACCGTGGCCATGCCGAGTTCAACCGCAAGTCGATCGACAAGGGCTCACCCCATCGCCTGGCGCGAGGTGGCCTCGTGCGGACCTTCCAGCTCACCAAGTCGCTGACGAAGCTGTCGGTGATGGAGAACATGAAGCTCGGTGCCCAGAGTCAAGCAGGTGAGAAGTTCTACCGGGCGGTGCTTCCCTTCACCTGGCGGTCACAAGAGCGCGCTATAGAGGAGCGCGCTCTGGACCTGCTGCATCGCTTCAAGCTCGACCACATGGCGGACGAGTACGCCGGCACGCTGTCGGGTGGCCAGCGCAAGCTGCTCGAGATGGCGCGTGCACTCATGTGCGAACCCGAACTCATCATGCTCGACGAGCCAATGGCAGGCGTGAACCCGGCGCTCACCCAAGACCTGCTCAGACACGTCAAGGATCTGCGCGACCAAGGCATCTCCGTCGTCTTCGTGGAACACGACATGGACGTCGTCCGGGACATCTCCGACTGGGTGGTCGTCATGGCGGAAGGCGCCGTCATCGCCGAAGGCCCCCACTCCGCGATCACCGGCAACCAGGCCGTGATCGACGCCTACCTCGGCAGCCACCACGACGCACCACTCAGTATCGAGGAAGAAGAGCAGCGAATCGCCGAGGACGAGGCCGCGGCGGCCGCCGAGCAATCGAAAGGTGGGCGCCGATGACCGACGCCACCGTGCAGCCCGAAGCTGCGGTCGAACCGCTCATCGTCATCGACAACGTCGTCGCCGGCTACGTCCCGCGCGTCAACATCCTCAACGGCGTCAATCTGACGCTCGCGCCAGGAGAACTCGTGGGGATCATCGGCCCCAATGGCGCCGGGAAATCGACGATGATCAAGGCGCTGTTCGGTCTCCTCGACGTGCGCTCCGGCACGGTCACGTACGACGGCGAGGACATCACCTCGCTCACCGCACACGAGCTGGTGGAGCGCGGGATCGGCTACGTGCCCCAGATCAACAACGTGTTCCCCAGCCTCACCGTCGAAGAGAATCTCGAAATGGGGGTCTTCCTCGAGCCCAAGAAGAGCCGGGAACGAATCGGAACTGTCACCGGCATGTTTCCCCGTCTCGGCGAGCGGCTCAAGCAACGTGCGGGAAGCCTCTCAGGTGGTGAGCGCCAGATGCTCGCCCTGGGCCGTGCCCTGATGATGGAGCCGAAGGTCTTGCTCCTCGACGAGCCATCGGCCGGCCTGTCTCCGGCGCTCCAGGACGAGGTGTTCATCCGTACCAAGCAGATCAACCGCACCGGAGTTGCGATCATCATGGTCGAACAGAACGCCCGGCGCTGCCTGCAGATCTGCGACCGTGGCTACGTGCTCGACCAAGGCACCAACGCCTACACCGACACCGGCCAGAACTTGCTCCACGATCCCAAGGTCATCGAGCTCTACCTCGGCACCCTCGCCAAGGTCCAGTAACGGGTCTGTCCCCCCGGAGGGGGGAAGGTACCGCTGCGGGAGTGCGGAGCACGGAGCAGGGGTAGGGGGGCATGGCGATCGCCCTCGTATGCTCGCACCGTGACCCAGCCATCCTTGGCAGTGATTCTTGACACAGTCATCCTTGGGCAGCACCGTGCCCCCCTACCTCCGAGCCCTTGCGGGCTCGCAGGGACCTTCCCCCCAACGGGGGGACAGACCCTT
>JBFISM010000070.1:0-18770 GCA_041608535.1 Acidimicrobiia bacterium | reverse complement strand
CCGCCGTCCTGGCCTGAACCGACGAGGCTGTCCCTGCTCGGCGTTTCCGAACCTAGCAAAGTCGACACTGAGGTGCTCGGGAGTAGAGGCTGCTCGGATTCCGCCAACCGTCTCGGTCGCGGGCAGGTGCGAAGGCTCGCACACGCTCCCAATCGTGGCGCAGAGCGCAAGGAACGGTACGCTGTATGACCGAGGCTGCCCGGCCAGGGGTGTGGCACGCCATCGACATCCCCATCGGTTCGCCGTGTCGCAGGCAAGGCCGACAGCCCGCAGATGTCATCGGTAGGGTCGGAGGAGCAATGGCGCAGGTGCGATTCGACGATCTGTCGCCCGGAAACGAGCAGGCGTTCGAGCTCGTCGACCTCGTGGACATCGTTGAGGCCCACCACCCCGGCGAGGTGATCGCCGCACTCACTGCGGTCGACATCGCGTGTCGCAACGGCCTGTGGGCCGGCGGCTTCGTCGGGTACGAGGCGGCACCAGGGCTCGATGCGGCCCTCACGGTCCACGACAGATCGAGCGAGCTGCCGCTCGTGTGGTTTGGGCTGTTCCGTCGCCGGGTCGATGTCGCCGCCTTGGCTCCCCAGCAGATCCGCCCGGCGGCATATCACATCTCGGCGTGGCGGACCGTGATGGACCGCAGCGCCCACGCCGAGGCCATCGACGAGATCCACGGAGCCATCGCCGACGGTGACACCTATCAAGTGAACCTCACGTTCCGGCTCACCGCGGCGTTCTCCGGCGATCCGCGCGCCCTGTACCGCGATGTCACCATCGCCCAGCGGGGCGCCCATGCCGGCTTCCTCGACATGGGTCGCCACGTGGTGGCCAGCGCCTCCCCCGAGATGTTCTTCGAATGGCGCAACGGAACGATCACCGTCAGACCGATGAAAGGGACCATGGGGCGGGGTCGCTGGGCCGCCGAGGACGAGGATCGAGCGAGGGCGCTGCTCGCCTCGGAGAAAGACCGAGCCGAGAACCTCATGATCGTCGATCTACTGCGAAATGACCTGGGTCGCATAGCCGACTTCGGTTCGGTGAGGGTCGAGGAGCTGTTCTCGCTGGAGCGCTTCGAGACCGTATGGCACCTCACGTCCACCGTTTCGGCACACACCAACCGGGGCACCTCGCTCGCCGAGGTGTTTGCCGCTCTGTTCCCTTCGGGCTCGATCACCGGGGCGCCCAAACCCAGCACCATGCGCATCATCGCCGACCTGGAGCAGACCGAGCGCGGCGTCTACTGCGGAGCCGTTGGCTTCGTCGGCCCTCCTCGCAGTGGCGAGGCCGACCCCTGGGCGAAGTTCAATGTGGCGATCCGTACCGCAACGATCGACCTCGAGGAGGGCACGGCCCACTACGGAGTGGGCGGTGGCATCACCTGGGATTCGCACAGCCACGCCGAGTACGAGGAAGCGCGCGTCAAGGCTCTGGTGTTGGGGGAGCGACGTCCCGAGTTCGCACTGCTGGAGACGATGCGATGGGAACCTGCAGGTGGCATCGTCCTCTGGGCCGAGCACGAGAGCCGTCTCGTCGGCTCGGCTCGCTACTTCGGCTTCGACCTCGATCTCGCTGCGGTGCGGGAAGCCATCGAGGATGCGGTCGATGGAGCGCTCGTCGCCCAGCGTGTCCGGCTGCGGGTCAGCCGTTCGGGAGAGATCGCAGTGGGGAGTACGCCTTTGGCCCGGCCCTTCGCCCGGGGCTACCGAGAGGACGAGTCGCCGATCTACTTCTGTCTCGACGACGATCCGGTGAGCCCCGACGACGTCTTCCTGTATCACAAGACCACTCACCGCAGCATGTACGACGAGCGACTGAAACGGTATCCGATGGCCGACGACGTGCTCATGATCAACGATCGGGGGGAGCTCACGGAGTTCACCATCGCCAACCTCGCCCTCCAGCTCGACGGCAAGTGGTGGACGCCTCCTCAGGTGAGTGGGCTGCTCGACGGCACATATCGCCACTCCCTCCTCGAACGAGGGGAGCTGCGGGAACGCACCCTGTATGTCGACGATCTGCATTCGGCACAAGCGGTGGCGATGATCAACTCGGTGCGCGGCTGGATCCCGGCAGCACAGGCCGCCTTGCGCAGTCTGTGAGCACCCCCTGTAGGTCCGGAACCCGGTAGCCGCAGCCTCCGTCGAGTCAGTTAGCCTCCCGCCGATGTCTGGGCCGTCACTGCACCGAGTGGTCGATGAGACCGGCGTCGTCATCGGCGAGCACGATCTGACCGACGACGAGCTGGTTGACCTCTTTCGCGCCATGGTGGCGGCGCGGGCCTACGACACCAAGGCATCGGCGATGCAGCGCCAGGGCCGTCTCGCCACCTATGCCCCATTCACCGGACAAGAAGCCGCGCAGATCGGCTCGGCTGCGGCGCTGCAGAACACCGACTGGATGGTTGCCACGTATCGAGATGCGGCCGCCATGTGGTATCACGGCTATCCGTGGCTCAACCTCATGCTGGGCCGCACCGGAGATGAGCGGGGCGGCCAGGCACCCGCCGGGGTCAACGTCCTCCCCCCCTCGATCACGGTCGGGGGGCACATGATCCATGCGGTCGGCATCTCGTGGGCCAGCAAGATTCGCCATGAACCGTCGGTGGCGATCACGTATTTCGGCGACGGCGCCACCTCGGAGGGCGACTTCCACGAAGCGATGAACTTCGCCGGCGTCTACCGCACACCGACGGTTTTCCTCTGCCAGAACAATGGATGGGCGATCTCGCTGCCGTTCGACAGGCAGACCGCGGCGGCCACGATCGCACAGAAGGCAGATGGCTACGGGATGGGTGGGGTGCGGGTGGACGGCAACGACGTCATCGCCGTGCACCAGGTCACCAGACGGGCAGTGGCCGCAGCCCGCCGTGGTGACGGACCGACGCTCATCGAGGCCGTCACCTATCGCGTGGGACCACACACCACCGCGGACGACGACAGCCGCTACAGGTCTGCGGAGGACGTCGACGACTGGCGACGGCGCGATCCGATCAGCCGGATGCGGGCGGTGTTGCAGGCTGGAGATCTGTGGTCCCAGCAGTGGGAGGACGAGATCGCCACGACCGAAGCGGCCGCCGTGGAGGCAGCCGTCGGTGAGGCCGAAGCGACGCCGCCGCTGTCGGCGGAGGGCATCTTCGATGCGATGTTCTCGACCCTTCCGGCCCATCTCGAGGCGCAACGGGCGATGGCGCAGCGGCGTGCAGGTGACTCGTGACCGAGCGCAACCTGGCGCAAGCGCTCAACAGCGCCCTCGATCTCGCTCTTGGCGATCCAGCAGTGGTCGTGCTCGGCGAGGATGTCGCCGCCACGGGAGGGGTCTTCCGGGTGACGGACGGGTTGCTGGCTCGCCACGGTGCGCAGCGGGTGCTCGACACACCCGTCGCCGAGTCGGGAATCGTGGGGGCGGCCTTTGGCATGGCGATAAACGGACTCAGACCGGTTGCCGAGCTGCAGTTCATGGGGTTCTCCTATCCGGCGTTCGACCAGATCGTCAATCACGTCGCCAGGATCAGGAACCGGAGCCGGCACCGGTTCACGGCCCCGATGGTGATTCGGATCCCGTATGGCGGCGGGATCGGCGCCGCCGAGCACCACAGCGAATCCGCCGAGGCGATCTACACACACACCCCGGGTCTGAAAGTCGTGGTTCCGTCCACGCCTCGCGACGCCAAGGGATTGTTGTTGGCTGCGATCGACGACCCGGATCCGGTGATCTTTCTGGAACCCATACGGCTGTACCGCGCGGTACGAGAGGACGTGCCCGAAGAGCGGTACACGGTGCCCATCGGCGAGGCGGCGATCGTCGCTCCGGGTAGCGATGTGACGCTGATCGGGTGGGGTGCGATGATGCGCGAGGTGCGCCAAGCCGTGACGGAGCTGGCCCTAGCGGGGATCTCCGCCGAGGCGCTGGACCTGCGCACGCTGGTTCCGCTCGATGCTGTAACCGTGATCGACTCGGTGCGACGCACCGGTCGTGCCGTCATCGTGGCCGAGGCTCCCCGCACCGCCGGGTTTGCTTCGGAGGTGGTGGCCCAGATCCAGGAGCGAGCGCTTTATTCGTTGCTGGCTCCGGTTCGCCGGGTCACCGGATGGGACACGATCATCCCGCTGCGGCGCGCCGAGCATCACTACATGCCCTCCGTTGCGGCGATCGTGGCCGCCGTTCACGAGACACTCGCCGCCTGATGGCCTCGGAGTTCTTCCTTCCCGATATCGGCGAGGGTCTCACGGAGGCGACGATCGTCGAATGGCTCGTGGCCGTCGGTGAGACGGTGGACGTGGACGGGCCGCTCGTCGAGGTGGAGACGGACAAGGCGGTGACCGAGATCCCGGCCCCGGCGGCGGGCGTGCTGCTCTATCAGGGCGGCGCTCCCGGCGACACCATCTCGGTGGGGAGCGTGCTCGCCGTCATCGGAGAGCCCGGGGAGAGCTACGAGCCGGACACCGGCCGAGCGGCCGGCGACGCCGTTGCTGCTCCCATCGTCGGCTCGCTCGCCGAGGCAACGGAGACACTCGAGGCACCCGCGGTGGCGCACATGCTGCCCTTGGTGCGCAAACTGGCCGCCGAGCTCGGTGTCGATGCGGGCGCATTGTCCGGAACCGGACCCGGCGGCCGGGTCACCGAGGACGACGTCCGGCAAGCGGCCGCGGCGACCACCGGGCCGGTGCGCCGGGTGGCGATGACACCGCTGCGGCGTGCGATCGCGGAGGGGCTGAGCAGGAGCTGGCGGGAGATTCCGCACGTCACCGTGTACGACGCCGCCGAGGCGGCGAATCTGCTCGCCGAGCGGGATGCCGCCGGCAAGCCTCCGCTCGAGGCAGTCGTCATCCGGCGGATAGTGCCGCTGCTCGCCCAGTTTCCCGCATGCAATGCCGCGGTCGTGGGCAGCGACATCGTCGAGAAGCTGCACTACGACATCGGTGTTGCCATCGACACCCCGGACGGTCTCATGGTGGGCGTGGTCCGCGGCGCCGATGGTCTCTCCCTCGACGAGCTCGCCGCCGAGATCAGCCGGCTCGGCGAAGCCGCCCGAGACCGCACCGCAACCGTCGCCGATCTGCGCGGCCAGACGTTCACCGTGTCCAACATCGGGGCAGTGGGTGGTGGCTACGGCACCCCCATCATCCCGTACGGCACGACGGCGATTCTCTCGGTGGGGCGGGCGAAGCCGGCTCCGGTGGTGCGAGACGGCGAGTTGACCGTGGGTAGGCCGATGCCGCTGAGCTTGTCGTACGACCACCGGGCGCTGGATGGAGCCACGGGTCGAGCCTTCCTCGGGGCGGTGGTGGCTGCACTGGAGGCACCGGCGTGACGCCCGTCGAGGTCGTCATCATCGCCATCGGTGGCCTGGCTTCGGGGTTCATCAACACACTCGCCGGAGGCGGTTCGGCGATCACGCTCCCGATTCTCACCGAGATCGTCGGTCCCAACGTCGCCAACGGCACGAACCGTATCGCCGTGCAGCTCGCCAACATCGCCGCTGTCTACGGGTTCGCCCGCGGCGAGAAAATGGAGTGGCGCAAGACGGCGCCGATCATCCCGGTGACGATCGTCGGCGCCGGCGTGGGAGCCTGGGTGGCGACTCTGCTCTCCGCCGATGCGATTAGAACGGTCATCGGTCTCGTCCTCATCCTGGTGGCCGTCAGCGTTCTCGTGCGTCCTTCCCGTTGGGTGGAGAGTCGGGAAGGTGAAATGGCGCCGTGGTTGCGCTCGGTCGTGTTTCTCGTGCTGGGTTTCTACGGCGGCTTCATCCAGGCCGGTATCGGGTTCATGTTGCTGGCCGCGCTCGTCTTCGGCGTCGGGTTCGATCTGGTCACCGGCAACGCTGCCAAGGTTCTGCTCATCGCGGCATACACGCCGATCGCGCTCGTTCTCTTCGCTCGGGCCGGGCAGGTGGATTACGCCATCGGTGGCGTGCTCGCGCTCGGGCAGGTCGTGGGTGCGTGGATCGCCGCCCGACTCGCCATCGAGAAAGGCGCCGGCTGGGTGCGCTGGGTCCTCATCAGTGCGGCGCTGCTGGCGGCGGGCCGCATGCTGTTCTTCAGCTAGGGAGGACCACTGCGGCCCGGACTGCGGTGTATGGGGTGCTTTGCCCCGGGGCCATCGTCAGTCAGTTCCAGGCCAGCATGGCGCGGTGTGTCCAGTACTCCTCCGCGGGCTCCGCCATCTCGGGCAGATCGAGCGAGCCGGGCAGGTCGACTGCGGCGAGATTCGACACGAGCTGCTCACCGGTGGCCGCACCGCTGAGCACCACGTCCACCCACGGTTGCGCCAGGACCGCAGCCAGGGCAACGGCATCGAGGGGCAGCTCGTGCACGGCGTGGCGGAGGCGCATCGCCGTCTCCGAGCTGGGGTGGACGAGGCGTCCGTTGGCGACGGCCTCCTTCACGATCACACCGACACCGGCGGCGTGGGCCTCGGCGAGAGCATCCCCGGCCGACGTCTCGAGGAGGTTCCAGGTGGCCTGCACGGACCCAAAGAGGCGCATTCCGTCCATCTCCACTTCGAGCGCACGCCGGATCGTGTCGCGCTGGCTCGGCCCGGTGACGGTGATGCCGACCACGATCCCCTCGGTGCGCAATCGCGCCAGCCGCTCGAGCACGGCCGGATTGTCGAGCACGCCGCTGGCGGCGGTCGCCGAATGGACCTGGTACAGGTCGAGATTGCCACCGAGCAGTGCCAGCGACTCGTGGAGCTGCCGGTCGAGGGTGGCGAGATCGTGGCTCTTCACCTCGTGGGTCGTGGCGTCGATGTCCCAATCACCGACGTATGTGTAGCCCCACTTCGACCCGATGGTGAGATCGTGCAGTGTGTCGTCCCGACCGTCGATCCACTGGGCCAGGAAGGCTTCGGCCATTCCGTACGAGCGAGCGGCATCGAGGTACCGCACCCCGGAGTCGTATGCGACATCCAAGACATGGGCGGTGTGTTCGGCGAGCTTGTATGGGGAGCGACGTCCGGTGAGATCGTCACCATGTCCGAGATTGATGTATGCCGGGCGTCCCAGGGCGGCGAGCCCGAGCCCGATACGGCTCACCTCTAGGCCGGTGGATCCCAGGGGTTGCATCGGCAAGCTCCGCATCGCCGGAGGCTCAGGCAGTCGCGCCCGCCGACCGGCCGGCGCGCTCGAGGTCTGCTCGCCGGCACGTCGCCTGCAGCTTCATCGCAGCTCGTGCCGGTGCGGGTCCGTGCCGTGGCAAGACGTGAAGTACGGGGCTGTCGTGGCGGGGCTCAGGCCGGGGTCGGGTCGCCTTCGCACTCCCACACTCTGGCTTCCCACAGATAGCGGGAGCCTTTCGGGGTGAGCTTGACGACACCGGACTCGAGCAGCGTCTTGATGCTCTTGGCATCCGCCAATGGACCGGCGAGCGGGATCATCCGGTCGGTGAGCTGGGTGATCTTGCCGAACACGGCCTTGGCAGCGTCGAGAATGGCGTTTTCGTCCTGGAGCGTCCCGGTCGGAAGGAAGAGTCGCCCGTTCTCGGTGAGCCAGCGGCGCGCATCCTGCAGCATGCGAATCGGCAGCTCCGAGCCGCGCGGCCCGCCCCCTGTCTTGGAGGGGAACCAGCCGCTGTCGGCGGCGAGCTCGTCGGGGATGCCGGACACGTCGCCGATGATGACGTCGGCCTTGACGTCGGCAGGCAGCGGATCGAACAGGTCGCCTTGGAAGAACTCCATCTTGTCGCCGACGCCATGGTTGGCTGCATTGGCCGAAGCGACCTCGACGACGTCCGGGCTCTGGTCGACGCCATAGACCTTGGATGCGCCGAGCTTGGCGGCGATGATCCCCAGGATTCCGGTACCGCAGCCGACATCGATGACGACGTCGCCTTCCTTGACTTCGAGCACCTTGGCCATCAGCGTCGAGATGGTGGTGGGCAGAAATGTGTGCTTGGAGGCGAGCAGGTCCATCGGACCCAGCCGACCCTTCCACGTGATCGTTTCCATGGCGAGGATTATGACCGATTCAGAGCGCCGGTGTATCGAGCGTTCGCGGGCAGCTAGAAGTGGCGGTACGGTTGCGAGCATGAATCTCGACGGGAGGCGGCAGCGAAACGCTCTCACCGCGGCCGAGCGCGCTATCGAGGCGCTCGCCGCCGGCGATCGCGAAGCTGCGAGCCTGGCCGCATCCCGTGCCGTCGATCTCGATCAAATCGGTGTGTTCGGGAACTTGTCGGCGGCAGTGGGTGCCGCACCCGACCCCGTCGACGATGCCGGCTGGGAGACGATCCGAGCAAGTCTCCCTCCGGGACCACTCCATGCCCTCATCGATTCGGTTGCCGGTGCCGATGGGTGACCATCACGTTCATCTCCATCCCCACGGCGCTTGGAACGGCGCGGGTCCAGCGCCCGGCGAGTATCCCGCCGGCTTCGTCGAATCGTTCGTGACGGAAGGGCTCAACAACGGCGCGGACGAGATCGGGTTCACCGAGCACCTGTACCGATGTATCGAGGCAGCGCCGGTGCTGGGCGCCTTCTGGGAACGGGAGCCGCTCGAGGATCTCGCCGCCGACACCGAGGCCCTCTTCAAGGAAGATCTCAGCTTGTCGTTGGAAAGCTACGTCGCTGCCGTCGTCGACGCCAAGAACCAGGGATTGCCGGTGCGTCTCGGGCTCGAGGTCGACTTCTTTCCCGAGACCATCGACGACGTGCTCGACATGCTCGAGCCGTACCCGTTCGACTTCCTGATCGGATCCGTCCACTGGATCGGCGGCTGGGCGGTCGACTACCCACTGTCCGCCTACGAATTCGAGCGTCGTGGCATCCGGCAGGCATACGAGGACTACTTCGCCGTCGAGACCGAGCTCGCAGCCTCGGGTGCGGTCGATGTCCTGGCCCACGTCGATGTCGTCAAGAAGACGGGCGCCAAGCTCTCCACGATCCCTCTCGACCTGTACGAGCCGGTGGTCGCCGCGACCGTTGCATCGGATACCGCCATCGAGCTGTCGAGCGCCGGCTGGCACCAGCTCGCCGAGGAGTGCTACCCCAGCCCTCCCTTCCTCCAGCTCTTCGCCGACGCCGGTGTGCCGATCACTCTGGCCAGCGATGCGCATCGCCCCGATCAGGTTGCCCGCGATCGCAGCCGGCTGATCGGCCTGGCGCGGGCGGCCGGCTACACGGACCGGGCCCGGTTCGAGGGTAGGGTGCGCCACCTGGTCCCTCTGGAGGCAACCTGACGATGAGCTCGGGCGGGCACATCCACGATGAGCACCCTTTTGCCACGCCGACCGACCAGCGCGATCCCGTGCGACAACTCCGCGGCCGCCTGCCGGTTCCGGTGACGATCATCACCGCGGGCGAGGGCAGCAAGCGAGCCGGGTTGACCGTCTCGTCGCTGATCGCCGCTGAAGGCGATCCCGGTCTCGCCTACTGCCTGCTCGGACCGGAGACCAACCTGCTCCAGGCAATCGAAGACTCCGGGCGGTTCATCGTGCATGTGTGCGAGCAGCAACACCGCGAGATCTCCGACGTGTTCGCCGAGATTCGACCCAACCCGGGAGGCCTCTTCGCCGGTCATCCGTTCCAGGAAACCGGCTACGGGCCGCACTTGGAAGGGTTCGGCTCCTATGCGTATTGCTCGCTGCGCGATACGCGGGAGGAGAGCTTCTCGGTGCTCGTGGTGGGCCGTGTCGATGATGTCGTGGTGCACGACCTGACCGATCCGCTGACGTACTTTCGCGGTGCGTACCGCCGGCTCGGCAGCTGACGATGCGTTACGTGAGCACTAGGGGCGGCGCCGAGTCGCTCGGTTTCAGCGAAGCGATGCTGGCGGGTCTCGCCGCCGACGGGGGCCTTCTCGTTCCCGAGACGATGCCCCGGCTGCCGAGCGGAGGCGCCAAGGATCGCTACGGCGATGTCGCTGCGACGGTGCTCGGGCTGTTCGCACCCGACTGGGCGCCGGCGGAGCTGGACAAGGCCGTCGAGGCGGCCTATCACTCGGGCCGGTTCGATCATCCCGACGTCGTCTCCGTGACGCCGCTCACCGACGATCTCTACCTCGGCGGTCTGTCCCACGGACCGACGCTTGCCTTCAAAGACATGGCGCTGCAGCTGCTCGGCGAGTTGTTCGAGATCGAATTGGAGCGACGCGACACCACACTCACGGTCCTCGGTGCGACGTCCGGAGACACCGGCTCGAGTGCCGAGTACGCCATGATCGGCAAGCGCCGTGTCGCCGTTTACATGCTGTCGCCGCACGGTCGGATGAGTCCTTTCCAGGCAGCCCAGATGTACTCGCTCGACGAGCCGAACATCCACAACCTGGCCGTGCGCGGCGTGTTCGATCAGTGCCAGGACTTGGTGAAGGCGGTCAACGCAGACGCCGAGTTCAAGGCGGCGCACAACATCGGAGCCGTGAACTCGATCAACTGGGTGCGTATCGCAGCCCAGGTGGCGTACTACGTGTATCTGGCCGAGCGCGTGGGCCGGGGAAGACTCGTCGACTTCGCCGTGCCGACGGGCAACTTCGGCAACGTCTATGCCGGGTACGTTGCCAAAGAGATCGGAGCGCCGATCCGACGCCTCATCGTGGCCACCAACGAGAACGACGTGCTCGCCGAATTCTTCGAGACGGGCGTCTACCGGGTGCGGGAAGCCGACGATGTGTTTGCCACCTCGTCACCGTCGATGGACATCGCCAAAGCCTCCAACTTCGAACGCTATGTCTACGACCTCAGCGACGGTGACACCCACAGCATCGCTCGCTGGTTCGACGCGCTGCGCCCGGGAGAACCGGTCGACCTCGCCTCGCTGCGGGTCGCGGTGGCGGCGTCCGGTCTCCATGCCGGCACTTCGACCCACAGCGATCGGTTGGCGACCATCCGCGCCGTCGCCGACGACCACGGGCGGGTCATCGATCCGCACACCGCCGACGGAGTGAGTGTCGGCATGAGATTCGCCGAAGCAGGGATTCCGCTCGTTTGTCTCGAGACGGCACAGCCCGTGAAGTTCGGCGCAACCATTCACGAGGCGCTCGGCCGGGTCCCCGATCCGCCCGTGCACCTCGCCGATCTCATGTCGCGTCCGCACCACGTGACGGTGATCGACCCCCACGTCGAGGCCGTCAAAGCCGCCATCGTTGGGTCTTGACGGCACAATCTGAGTTGTATATACGTAGATCTGGACGCCACCCGGTGCGGGTATCGGACCGGTGGGGTCCAGGTAACAGACCAGGTAGACGGATCAGGAAGACAAACCAGGTAGATACACCAGGTAGACAGAACTACGGAGAATCAAAGACCTCCCTGGGGAGTGATGGAGTGAGGGCCCCATGCTTCATCGCCGGTGATCGCGCCGGGACGATTCTCGAGCCAGCCGCGTAGAGCGTCGCCCCGTCTTCTTGCTGCATCCCGGTGTGCGGGCTCCCGCCCCGCGCTTCGTTCTCTGCTCCTCACGCTCTTTGCGAGGTCTCACGATGAACGTTCGACAAGGAGGCACTCATGAAGGAGTGGAGCTGGTACACGAGAGTGGGTCTGGCTCTGCTGTTGATCATCACCTCACTGGTCGTCGCTGCCCCCGCAGCGGCGCAGGACGGTGAATCACCCCGCAGCGTCCGGTTGATCACGCCCTATCTCGGCGTGGCGGCCGAGCCGGGTGACACCACCTCGCTCACCCTCGATGTGGCCGGTCCACCGGGGGAGGTGGTCGATCTCGAAGTGACCGGTGTACCCGAAGGATGGGACGCACACATCCGCGGCGGTGGCTTCGTCGTCGATCGAGTGATGGTCGACGAGGCGACCGACCTCGATCTCCGGCTGGAGATCGATGTTCCCCCGACGGCTGCAGAGGGCACCTACGAGCTCGGTGTCGTTGCTCAGGGCTCCTCGTCGACCGACCGGCTCGATGTCGCATTGCTCGTTGCCCAGGCCGTAGGTGGCGGAGTGTCGCTCAACGCCGAGTTCCCCGCCCTGCGCGGACCGTCCGACGTGGAGTTCTCGTTCTCGCTGGAGCTGCTCAACGAAACGGGCGAAGAACTGCAATTCGGGCTCCAGGCCCAGGGTCCGGACGGCTGGCTCATCTCTGCGGGGCCCGCCGGGCAGAGCCGGGCGTCGAGCGTGACCGTCGACGCCAGTGGCTCGCAGCGCGTCAGCGTCGACGTCGATCCGCCCGACTTCACGCCGACCGGCGTCTACCCGGTCCTCGTCCAGGCCGCGGGTGGCGGCGAGACGGTGTCGGCCGAGTTGCTCGTGGAGATCACGGGGAACTTCGCCGTTGCGCTGACCACACCGGACGAGCGACTCAACTTCGACGTCGTTGCCGGTGACTCGACCGAAGTCCCGTTGCTGGTCGTGAACCAGGGAACTGCGCCGCTCACCGAGCTGACGCTGAGCGGAACCCCGCCCCGTGGGTGGGACGTGAGTTTCTCGCCGCAGTCGATCGACCGCATCGAACCAGGCGGTTCGGCGGAGGTGACCGCCGTGGTCACGCCTTCGAGCGATGCCATCGCCGGCGACTATCGCATCACGATGCAGGCCGGTGTGGCGGAGACCACCGACTCCGTAGAGATGCGGGTCACCGTCGAGACATCGGCACTGTGGGGTCTGATCGGTGTCGGCGTGATCCTGGTGGCGCTTGCGGGACTCGGTCTCGTGTTCCGCCGCTTTGGCAGGAGGTGACGTCGTGACGAGGACACCCGCACCGCTCGTCTCGGCTCGCAACCTGACCAAACGCTATGGGGCCTTGACGGCCGTCGACGGCGTGGATCTCGAGATTCGCACCGGCGAGGTGTTCGGCCTCCTCGGACCAAATGGTGCGGGCAAGACGACGACCGTGCTCATGCTGCTCGGTTTGAGCGAGCCGGACGCAGGCACCGTCGATGTATGTGGTCTCGATCCGGCCCGGCATCCGCTGGCCGTGAAGCGGCACGTTGGCTACCTGCCCGATTCCGTGGGGTTCTACGAGCACATGACAGGCCGGCAGAACCTGCGCTACACGGCGGAGCTCAACGAGTTGTCCCAGGACGAGGGAGAAGACCGGATCGAGCAGCTGCTCGACCGTGTGGGGCTCGCCGACTCCGCCGATCGGCGGGTGCGGGAATACAGCCGGGGCATGCGGCAGCGCCTGGGGCTCGCCGATGCGCTGCTGAAGGATCCGCTCGTCGTGATCCTCGACGAGCCGATGGTCGGCATCGACCCGGAGGGGGTCATCGAGATGGAGGCCCTCATCGCTCGTCTCGCCCGTGACGAAGGGCGGGCCGTGCTCCTGACGAGCCATGTGCTGCATCAGGTGCAGCGGCTGTGCGACCGCATGGCGATCTTCGTCGGCGGCCGGATCATCGCCGAGGGATCGAGCTCCGACCTCGCCCGCAGTCTGAGTGACGGGCACAGCGTGTTCGAGATCTCCGCCACCACCGATGAAGCGTCGCTCGTCGCGGCGCTCGGTGGCGAGGCGGGCGTCGGTGCGGTGGATCTACGCAGGCTCGGTACCGCCCGCTGGCGGGTGAAGCTCCCTGAGGAGGGTGCGGTGCGGCTGCTGCCTGCGCTCGTCGAGGCGGGTGTGGACGTGCGAGAGATCAAGGACCTCGGGTCCGATCTCGACGAGATCTATCACCGCTACTTCGTGGCGACCACGCAGGAGGTGGCATCGTGAGCGTCGTCGAGACCGTCCCCACGCTGTTGTGGACGAGGCGCCGCCCCGCCTGGGCGGTGATCGCTCGCAAGGAGTTCGCCGATCATCTGCTTTCGGCGCGGTTCGTCGCCCTGCTGGTGTTGCTGGGTCTCGTGGCCGGCGGGAGCGTATACAGCGCCGCAGAAGCCCTGCGAGACGTCGCCCCCGACACCGCGGGCGTGGACGGGATGTTCCTCCGGTTGTTCACGGTACGTGGTGAGGCGATTCCGTTCTCGTTCCTCACCTTCGTGGGATTCCTCGCCCCGATACTGGGGATCGCCTTCGGGTTCGATGCGGTCAACGGTGAGCGGGCCCAGGGCACGCTGCCCCGGCTCGTGTCGCAGCCGATCCATCGCGACGACGTGATCAACGGCAAGTTCGTTGCCGGTCTGTCCGTCGTGGGACTGATCGCCCTCTTCGTGGCCGTCGTTGTCGGGGGGATGGGCATCGTGCTGCTCGGCATCGTGCCGACCAGCGCCGAGATCATCCGCCTGCTCGTCTGGCTCGTGGCGGCGATCGCCTACGTGGGTGTGTGGTTGGCGTTCGCCACGCTGTGCTCGGTGTGGATGCGCCGGGCGGCGACGTCGGCGTTGGTGGCCATCGGTGTGTGGTTGGTACTGACGCTCTTCGGGACGCTGCTGGCGCACCTGGCCGCCGACGTCGTCTCACCCGTGGGGGTCGAACCGGAAAGTGCCCTCGCCAACGCCGAGACCGAGCTGGCCATCTCCCGACTCTCACCGGTGACGCTGTACGAAGAGACGGCAACCGCGTTGCTCAACCCGGAGGTGCGCAGCTTGGGGATCGTGACCCTGGACCAGTTGGATCGCACGGTGGTGTCCGAGCTGTCCATCACCCAGAGTCTGTTGCTGGTGTGGCCACAGCTGGTGGGGATGATGGCAGCGGTCGTGGTGATCTTCGCCGTTGCGTACGTCTGGTTCATGCGTCAGGAAGTGAGGGCCTGAGGAGGAGGAGGGATGGCTGCTGGTTCCACGAAAGCCGCCCAGGGTGCTGCGGTCGCTGCCAGCCGCAGCGAACGGGATAGCGCACTGGTTGCGATTCACGAGCTCGAGCGGGTTCTGGGTCGGGCGTCCGGCGGGCGGGGCTGGCTCGACGGTGTGGCCGGCAAGCTCGACGAGCTCGAAGAAGCGATGCGCACCGAGCAGCACGAGCTCAACCGGCCGGATGCGCTGCTGGCGATGGTCGTCGCCGAGCATCCCCGCCGGTTCAGCGCACGGGTGCGCAACCTACGCGAGCAGTACGCCGACATCATCCGGCAGGTCGAGTCCTTGCGCAGCGAGATCGATGCCACCGATGAAGGCGCCGTCGAGGTCGGCGACATCAGACAGCGGGCCGGTTGGATCGTTCGTGCGCTGCATCACTGTCGGGCGAGACAGACCGATATCGTCTACGACGCATTGGTGCTCGATCTGGGCGAGGAGGTCTGACCATGCGGGCCCGTGCCCTGCCGCCATGAGCGCGACATTCGATCCATATGCGGCGCTCGGCGTGCCTCCCGATGCCAGCTCGGAGCAGATCCGCACGGCCTTCCGGCGTGCGGTGCGCCGGGAGCACCCGGATGTGAAGGCTCCCAAAGGTGGTGATGAAGCGGCGGTACGCGAGGTGATGGCCGCATACGAGCTCCTCTCCAACGCAGCGACTCGGGCTGCATACGACGCACGTCGGGCGGGGGACCCTCCTCAGCACCGCAAGACCGCGGTGCCGGTAAACAGCAGCTCGGCGCCCGGCGCACGTCCCGCGGGGGCGCCGTGTCGCCGTTGCCGAGGCCGGAAGATCATCACAAGGAACATGCCGTGTCCGGCGTGTGGAGCCACCGGCACCACGGTTGCGCTCGACGTCGGATCGGTCAGTTACGAACCATGCTCGAGGTGTCGCGGACAGAGGCGGGTCGACATGGAAGTCGGCTGCGACGATTGCGGCGGCACCGGGAGGAAGCCCGGTACGCAATGAGCCTCAGCGCGCCGCCAGCACCTTGTCCCGAGCCATCGCAGTGGCGATCTCGGCCGGCGGCCGGTCCGCGGCGGCGGCCCGGCGCAGGATCGCATTGACCCTGGTTCGAATTCCATCGACCATCTCGGTGAGCTCGGCATCGGTGTGGTCGACACCGTGGATCTCGCCGCCGACGGCCAGCATGCCTCCCGAGTTGGCGACGAAGTCGGGCGCAAAGGTGATGCCGGCCTCATGGAGGAGTTCGCCGTGCCGGTGGGGATCGGCCAGTTGGTTGTTGGCGGATCCGGCGATGATGGCTGCCTTGAGTCTGCCGATCGTGTCATCGTCGACGGCGCCGCCGAGCGCACATGGGGCGAAGACGTCACAGGGCACGTCGAAGATCTCGTCGATCCCGGCAACTTCGACCCCGTACTGGTCGACCATCGCCGCAATGGCGGTCTCGTTGACATCGGATACCACACAGTGGGCGCCGCGCTCGGTGAGCATGCCGACGAGCTGGCCTCCGACATTGCCGACCCCTTGGACGGCGATGCGGCGGCCGTCGAGCGAATCGTCATCGAAGACGTGCTGCACCGACGCCAGGATCGCCATGAGTGTGCCTCGTGCGGTCCACGGCGACGGATCGCGATCCACGCCAAAGGTGTACCGGCACGTTTGCCGCACGATGCGGATGGCTTCCAGGCCGACACCGACGTCCTCGGCAGTCCAGTATGCGCCACCGAGCGATTCGACGGCCGCACCGAACGCATGCAGGAGCTCGGCGCTCCCCTCGGTGCGGGGATTGCCGATGATGACCGCCTTGCCGCCGCCGAGAGGCATGTCGGCCATGGCGTTCTTCCAGGTCATCGCCTTCGACAACCGCATGGCGTCGGCGAGAGCCTGCCTGTCGTTGGGATACGGCCACATCCGGCAGCCGCCAGCCGCGGGTCCCAGGGTGGTGTCGTGGATTGCGATCACCGCTCTGAGACCGGTTTCTCGGTGCTGGACGAGTGTCACTCGCTCGTGTCCGAACCCCGGATCTGTCTCGAAGATCTCCATCACACTCCTCGGATCGCCCTCCTGCATGGGACATTCTCGTCGACTTCGTGCCTAATCGCATGAGTCCTTGGGCCCGGATGGTCCCGTAGACTTGCGGGTCATGGCGACCCCCTCCGTATGGCTGACGACTCTCGGCTGCTCGAAGAACCAAGTCGATTCCGACAAGCTCGAGGCGATGCTCGCCGAAGCAGGCTATGCGGCCGCAACGGCACCGGATGCTGCGGACGTGGTGATGGTGAACACCTGTGCCTTCATCGAGGAGGCGCGGCAGGAGTCGATCGACGCCATCCTCGACCTCGCCGACACGAAGACGAGCGACGCATCGCTCGTCGTGCTGGGGTGCATGGCGCAACGCTACGAAACCGAGCTGCGGGATGCGCTCCCAGAAGCGGATGCGGTGATCGGTCTCGACCGCTATGGCGAGCTGATAGGGACCTTGGACGGTTTGTTCCACCGCACGTCACCGGAGTGGACACCGCTCGCCATCAGGTCGGCGCAGCCCGCCAGCAAGATGGACATCTTGTACCAGACACGCCGGGCGGCGCCGACGATGCCATATGCCTACGTGAAGGTGGCCGAGGGCTGTGACAAGCCGTGCACCTTCTGCGCCATCCCGCTGTTCCGGGGAAAGCAGCGGTCACGACCACCGGTGAACGTGCGAGACGAGATCGCCGAGCTGACGGGGCAGGGAGCGGGCGAGATCGTGCTCGTCGCCCAGGATCTCGCCGCGTACGGGCGCGACATCGATGCCCCGGGTGGGATCGTGGATCTGCTGCGGTTCGTCGCCGATGTCGAGGGCCTGCGCCGCCTCCGTCTCTTCTACCTCTATCCGCGCGAGATCAGCCAGCGCCTCGTCGACACGATGGCGGAGCTGCCCCAGGTGGCCGACTACTTCGATCTGTCGCTGCAGCACGCCAGCGGCCGGCTCTTGCGCTCGATGAAGCGCTCCGGCAACGGGGACAAGCATCTCGATCTCATCGAGCGCATTCGGGCAGCCGCCCCGGATCCCGCCCTGCGCTCCTCGTTCATCGTCGGCTTTCCCGGCGAGACTGAGGATGACGTCGACGAGCTCGCCGGCTTTCTGGAGGCGGCTCGGCTCGACTGGGCCGGGTTCTTCCCGTTCTCGGCGGAGGAGGGCACGCCCGCAGCCGACATGGACGGTCAGGTGGCGGAGGGCGAGAAGGCGGAGCGATTGCGTCACCTGCACGCCATCCAGGAGGACATCACGGCGGTCCGCAATCTGGAGCAGGTGGGCCGGCGAATGTCCGTGCTGGTGGATCAGGTGGAAGATGGTCAGCCGGTCGCCCGGTCGTATCGCGAGGCTCCCGAGATCGACGGCGTGGTGCTCGCCGACGAGGGCAAGGCCGGCGACTGGCTCGACGTGGAGATCACGGGCGCCTACGGCACCGATCTGCTGGCGGAAGTCGTGGCGTGATCGTCGAGACGCTCGCCGTCGGCACCGAGCTCTTGCTCGGGCAGATTGTCAACCGCAATGCGGCGAGCATTGGGCTGCGTCTCGCCGAGAACGGCCTCGATCACTACCACCAAGCCGTCGTTGGCGACAATGTGGAGCGAATCGCTGAAGAGATACGACGTGCGGCCTCGCGCAGCGATGCGCTGATCATCACCGGTGGCATCGGTCCCACTCAGGACGACCTGACCCGGGATGCCCTGTGCGCCGCGGCCGGAGTGGGGATGACGTTCGACCGTGACTACGCCGACCGGCTGCGTGACTACTGGGAGTCGCGAGGCCGGACGATGCCGGAGTCGAATCTGCGCCAGGCCGAGTGTCCGGAGGGAGCCGACATGATGCCTAACCCGAAGGGAACGGCCCCGGGTCTGCGGATGCGCATCGACGGCTGCTGGGTATTCGCCGTACCCGGTGTGCCCGCAGAGATGATCACGATGGTGGACGACCACGTGATCCCGTTTCTGCGCGAGGAAGTGGGGGAGAGTGGCGTCGTCGTGAGCCGCCTGCTGCGCAGCTGGGGCGAGTCCGAGTCCAGAGTGAACGATCTCCTCGCCGACCTGTACGACGACAGCACCAACCCGACGATTGCCTTTCTCGCCAGCGCAGGCGAGATCAAGGTGCGCATCACGGCAAAGGCGGCTACCGAAGAGGCGGCCGCCGCCCTCATCGAGCCGGTGGAAGCGGAGGT
>JBFISM010000069.1:0-18775 GCA_041608535.1 Acidimicrobiia bacterium | reverse complement strand
TCGGCTGCGGGCTCGGCATCGGCGTCACCCTCGGCCTGGTCATCATCGGCGCCGGCATCTTCTGCCGCCGCCGCTTCTTCTGTTTGGTCTCCAGGTTCTGTCTGGTCTTCAGCCTCATCCGCCGCTTTTTCTGCTGCGGAATCCTCTGCGATTGCCTCGTCTGGCGGCGCGCCGTCTGGGGCAGGCGCCTCGTCGGGACTGTCGACGCTGTCGGGACTGTCGACGCTGTCGGGACTGTCGACACTGTCGGGACTGTCGACACTGTCGGGACTGTCGTCGGCTGCTTCCGCAGCTTCGGTCGCGTCATCCTCGGCCGCCGGAGCGGGCTCCGCCGTCTCACCGTCAGCGACCTTTTTGTCGACGAGTTGCTGGACCATCGTCGCCACGCTGCGCGGCAGCGCCGCAAGCAAGCTCGCCATGTTGGTGAGCGGCGCCTTCATCGCTCCCGCCAGCTTGGCGAGCAGCACGTCTCGCGGCTCGATCTCCGCCAGCTCACTGATGCGCTCGGGCGTGAGCGGATCACGACCCAGTAGACCGCCCTTCACCTTGAAGACGTCGTTCGCCTTCGAGAAATCCTTGAGGACCTTGGCGGCAGAAACCGCATCTTGGTCGGCGAAGGCGATCCCGGTGGGACCGAGCAACAGCTCGTCAAACGCATCGATCTCGAGCTCGTCCACCGCCCGGCGCGCCAGCGTCATCTTCACGACCTTGAACTCGGCACCGTGCGCCTTCAAGCCGCGCCGAAGCTCCTGCTGCTGCTTGACGGACAGCCCGGCATACTCGGCGAGGAAGACCGCCTTGGCGGCCTCGATCCGCTCCTTGATCTCAGCAACCGCCGCCACCTTCTCGGGTCTCGGCATGTCGCCATCCTTTCGTCTCGTTCTATGGACGCACCCATGGACACGAGACCCACACAAAGGAGAAGCTCCCGGCCAAACGACGCGGGAGCTGAAGAACGGACTTCATTCAGCGACCTGCGCCGGCGCCACCTCGGTGAACTTCTGCGTCGCCCCATCCGGACGACCCACCTGCGGTCTCGGGTCAATGCACGAGTGCGAGCAAAAAGATACTCGCTCCGACAATCCAGCCCAAACCCGTCACTCCGGGTAGCGAACGCGTCACGAGCGGACCCACGAAAACGTCCGCCACATTCGCTCGGGCCCTGCGGGCCCGGCGGTTGTCCCACCCCATAACTAAGGCGGTAGCCCCGCGAGCTGGGCCGGTCCGCATTCTTCCGGCGTTCCTGCAACACGGCCCAGCGACCAAAGCGGCATGCAGAAAGCCCGCACATGCGTGCGGGCTTTCTCAAGACAACGGGGACTGGGGCCGCAAAAGGCGGTTCGCTCTTAAGGATTCGGGCAGACGGCGGGCCAGGAAGCCATCTACACGCTCCACATGCGGCGACCAGGGTAGGGGCTGGTCATGAGTGCCGCAGTGGCCGAATGATCGCCTTTCGGGACGGTGGTGGATCGTCCGCTTCGACGCCCAGTCCCCGTGTTCTGTCAAAGATAGCTCGTAGTGTAGCCCGCATTTTCCGCCTAGAACAGCGGACTTTTTCTGACGCCTAGGTATTACCAGTTGGCTATGCAGCTACGTACGATATTCCTTCACCAGGTCCTCGAGCCGGCCGGGATCGACCTTGACGCCAGGACCCATCGTGGACGATAGCGCAACCTTCCGTATGAAGCGGCCCTTTGCGGACGCCGGCCGAGCACGCATGATCTCGTCGGCCACCGCCGCGAAGTTGCCGGCGAGGAACTCCGGCTCGAACGACACTCGACCGATGGGAACGTGGACATTGCCGTAGCGGTCGTTGCGGTACTCGACTCTGCCCGCCTTGAACTCCTCGACGGCCTTCCCCACGTCCTGCGTGACGGTGCCGGACTTCGGGTTCGGCATCAGACCGCGCGGCCCGAGCACCGGACCCAACTTGCCGACGTGCGGCATCATTGCCGGAGTGGCGATGGCCAGATCGAACTCGAGGGCGCCGCCACCGGCGATCTGCTCGGCCAGCTCCTGGCCACCGACGATATCGGCCCCAGCCGCCTCTGCGGCTTTGGCGTCATCCGACTCGGCGAAGACGAGGACCCTCACGGTCTTGCCCGTGCCGTGGGGCAGGCTCACCGTGCCCCGGACGAGCTGATCTGCCTTCCGCGGATCGATGCCGAGCTGGAACACGACATCGAGGCCCTCGTCGAACTTGGCGTGCGCCAAGGAGCGGGCAAGCCCGATGGCGTCGAGCGGACCGTACAGAGATTGCTTGTCGTAGCGCCGGCTGGCTTCGGCCTGCGCTTTTGTGGCTCTCGCCATGTCTTCCTCCTAGTGGTCGGCGAGACGGTGTGTGGCGTCTCTCCCACGAACTGGCCGGTATGAGGCGGATCAGCCGTCGACGGTGATGCCCATCGAGCGAGCCGTTCCTTCGACGATCTTCATTGCGGCGTCGATGTCATTGGCATTGAGATCGGGCATCTTGATCTCGGCGATCTCACGAACCTGCTGTCTGGTGACGGATGCGACCTTCTCCCGGTGCGGCTCGGGCGACCCCTTCTCGATACGCGCCGCCTGCCGCAACAGCACCGCCGCAGGCGGCGTCTTCGTCACGAAAGTGAACGAGCGATCTTCGTAGATGGATATCTCCACCGGGACGATCGTGCCCGCTTGGCTCGCCGTGGCGTCGTTGTACGCCTTGACGAAGTCCATGATGTTCACGCCGTGCTGGCCGAGCGCCGGACCCACCGGTGGCGCAGGGCTGGCCTGACCGGCGGGGATCTGTAACTTGAGCGTGGTCATCAACCTCTTGCGACCCATCGCAAACCTCGCTTGGGAATCAGAACTTGAGAATCTGGTCGAAGTTGAGCTCGACCGGCGTCTCCCGACCAAAGATGTCGACCAGCACTCTCACCTTCGATTGGTCGACGTTGATGTCCTCGATGACACCGTTGAAGTCGGCGAAGGGACCTTCGACCACCCGCACCGTTTCGCCAACCTCCCAGGCCGGCTTGAACTTCGGCTCTTTCTTCTCCTCCTCGTCCTTGCGGACACCGAGGATGCGCTCCACCTCACGTCGGGAGAGCGGTGTGGGCTTGGAACCAGAACCGACGAACCCGGTGACACCGGGCGTCTGCCGGACGGCATACCAGGTGTCGTCGTCCATGTACATGCGCACGAGGATGTAGCCGGGGAACTTCTTGCGCATCACGTTGACTTTGCGGCCGTTCTTGAACTCGACGACCTCTTCCATGGGGATGACGACGTCGAAGACCTTGTCCTCGAGATGCATCGACTTGACACGAGTCTCGACGTTCGCTTGCACCTTTTTCTCGTATCCCGAGTAGGAGTGCACGACGAACCAGGAGCCGGGGAGGTCGTACGGGCTTCTCGGCTCGAGCGAAGCCGGCGCCTCGGCGGCGGCCTCCACGCCACTCTCGTCGGCTGCAACCGACCCTGAATCTGCTTGCGTCTCGGTGTCAACCATCGTTCATGCTCCCAGGATCTGCAGGATCCCGCGCTTGAGCACCAGATCGAGCCCGAATGTGATCGCCGTCAGCACCACGGTGACGATCAGCACGACCACCGTGTAGGTGGTTGTCTCCGACCGGGTCGGCCACGCCACCTTCTTGAGCTCCTGGCGTACCTCACGGATGAACTGCTGGAGCCCGACCCGCTCTCGACGGGCCCGCGGGGTGGCCGCCTGACGGCGCTTCTTGGCTCGTTCCTCTTCCTTTGCCGCAAAACGACGCATCTCGCGGTTGCCCCGAGGATCGGAACCACCGGATCGCTGCGGAGCGTTGGCAGCGCGCTCCGCCTTCGCTTGCGCTCGACGCTGTTGTCGACTGCTCACCTTGTACTACTTCCTCTTGAAGTCGCAGGGGCGGTGGGACTCGAACCCACAACCTCCGGTTTTGGAGACCGGCGCTCTGCCAATTCGAGCTACACCCCTCTGTACCCGTGCGGGGCCGGCTCGTGGTTGACGCGGCGGCTGACTCATGATCGGCCCAGGGCACGCGAGTATATGGCCGGGTGGCCCATAGTGTAAAACTACCGCACTGGGGGACCCTTCCGGGTCCGAATCACACGGCAGAGAGCGCCCGACGAGCCAGCGCCAGCGCCATGGCGCACCCCGCTGCCGCGGCTGCGGCAACCATCCACCCCGTCGAGTCGCTCCCCTCCCGGCGCACCGCTTCGATCCGGTGGCGGTCGAGTCGGTACACCACGTCGGTGGCCAAGCCTGTCGGCGCCGGGACGGTCACCTCTGCCAGATCGTGCATCTGCCGTTGTAGTTTGCGCCGTCGCGCCTGTTCCGCCTGACATGGCAGACAGCGGGCGCGGTGGGTGCGCAACCACCGCAGCCTCCCCGAACCGGGGAACTTCGCCAGCGCCACGGCGCACCGTACGTCGCGAAGCATCGCCCTGCTGTTCACGGGTTCTCCCCGGCACTCGGGTCCACGGCGGCGGCAAGCAGCTGGCGCAGCTGCTTGCGAGCTCGGTGGAGCCTCACCTTGGCGGCCGTGACCGAGATGCCGAGATGTTCGGCGATCTCGGGATGAGACCATTCGTAGATGTCCTTGAGGACGATGACGCTGCGCCGGGTCTCACACAGACCGAGCAGAGCTGCATGCAGTTGACCATGCAGCGCCGAGGAGATGCCGAGACGCTCCGGACCTGCGGAACCGTCGACGATCTCCGCGGCGCACTCGAGGTTCGCGGTCTCGCCGCGGCGCCACCTCCGCCTCGTCGAGTATGCGGTGTTCACCGTGATCCGATGCAGCCAGGTGGAGAATCGAGCTTCGCCACGAAATGTCGGCATCGCTCTCCAGGCCCGGAGCAACGCATTCTGCGTGATGTCGGCGGCGAGCTCGCGGTCGGCCACGAGACGCAACGCCAACGTGAAGACGTTGTGCTGGTGGATGGCGACCAGCCGGGCAAACGCGGCCTGGTCGCCGTTCCGGGCTGCTTCCACCAATACGTCGTGGGGAGGGTCGCCGACGCGATCGAATCCCCTACCGATCCCTACCCGTTCCGCATGCATACCCTCTCACGCCCCAATCCGTACCGATGAGCTGGCGTTCACGAGGTCTTCCCCGTCCGTACCGAGCCTGAGAGTAACGGCCGCAACGCCATTCGACACGTCGACACACTCGGCTGTGATCGTCGCCGCCTGTGCCGGGCGAAGTGCACTGCGAAAGCGCACCTTGATCTCCGCCAGTGGATCCGGCGCCGGCGATCCGGTTGCGGCCACTTGGGTGAGCCAGGCAGTCATGCACAGACCATGGACGACGATGCCATCGAGACCGGCGCGCCGGGCCGCATCGTGGTCGAAATGGATCGGGTTGAAGTCACCGGATGCTCCGGCGTAGCGCACCAGATCGCTCCGGCTGGCCGACCGGGTGATCGGGGAGAGGTGCACACCGGGTTGCAGCTCGATCGTGGCCGGGGTGTACGGCTCGAGCCCACCGGCGTCGACCGGTGGCTCGCCCTCGTCCGGCCCCGGCTCCGCCGCTGCTCCGGTTCCCATGAGAAAGGTCGACACCGAATCCAGCACGGGACCGGAGTCGCTGGAGACGGACACCTCGAACGTGACGAAGTTCATCTCTCCACGGACCCGGACACGGGACACCTGTCCGACGATCGACGTGGTGAGTCCCACGCTCAGCGGTCGATGCCACGTGAACCGCTGGTCGCTGTGGACGAGGACTCGGGTGTGCTCACCGACCTCGGCTGAGTCGATGAACAGTGGCGCCGCCCGGAACAAGAGCGCTCCAGCGAACCCGGGCGGTGCGGCGTCCGCCCAACGGGTGGGGTCATCGCCGGTGGCGACCACGAACTCGGAGACCTTCTCCGACGAGATGGTGACATCGATCGGTCCGTAGGAGCGACCCTCGAGTGCTTCCAGCGACATGGGGCGCAGTTAACCAGGGAGCCGGCCGGCAACGCGAACGGGACAGGCAACGCCCCGCCGGGAGGGGCGGGGCGTTGCGCTATCGAGTCTCTCGATGTGGCTGGTGCGATCGACACCAGCGGCAGTACTTCTTGAGCTCCAGCCGTTCTCTGGTGTTCGCCTTGTTCTTCGTCGTCACGTAGTTACGCCGCTTGCAGGTCTCGCAAGCGAGCGTTACTGGAGGACGCTTGTCGCTGGCCACGCCGTATCGCTACTTCGTGATCTTGGTGACCCGACCGGCGCCGACGGTGCGGCCACCTTCGCGGATGGCGAAGCGAAGCCCTTCGTCCATGGCGATGGGAGCGATCAGCTCGACGCTCATCTCGGTGTTGTCACCGGGCATCACCATCTCGGTGCCCTCGGGAAGCTTGACCGTGCCGGTCACGTCCGTGGTGCGGAAGTAGAACTGCGGGCGGTAGCCGTCGAAGAACGGGTTCTGCCGTCCGCCCTCTTCCTTGGTGAGGACGTACACGTTCGCATCGAAATCCGTGTGGGGCGTGATCGAGCCTGGCGCAGCGATCACCTGGCCGCGCTCCACCTCGTCCTTGTCCGTGCCACGCAACAGCAAGCCGACGTTGTCGCCGGCGCGTGCCTCGTCGAGGAGCTTGCGGAACATCTCCACACCGGTGACGGTGGTCTTCTGCAGCGGACGGATGCCCACTATCTCTACCTCGGTGCCGGTCTTGAGCACACCCTGCTCGACGCGACCGGTCACCACGGTGCCGCGACCGGTGATCGAGAACACGTCCTCGATGGGCATGAGGAAGGGCTTCTCGGTCTCCCGCACCGGCTCCTCGATGTAGGTGTCGACAGCCTCCATCAGCTCGACGATCTGCTGTGCGGCCTCTGCATCGCCGTCGAGCGCCTTCAGCGCAGAACCACGAATCACCGGAATGTCGTCGCCGGGAAACTCGTACTCGGTGAGGAGGTCACGCACCTCGAGCTCGACGAGATCGAGCAGCTCCTCGTCGTCGACCATGTCGACCTTGTTCATGAACACGACGATCTTGGGAACACCCACCTGGCGGGCGAGCAGCACGTGCTCTCGGGTCTGGGGCATCGGGCCGTCGGCCGCCGAGACGACGAGGATGGCGCCATCGACCTGAGCGGCGCCGGTGATCATGTTCTTCACGTAGTCGGCGTGACCGGGCATATCGACATGCGCATAGTGGCGGTTGTCGGTCTCGTACTCGACGTGGGCGATGGCGATGGTGATACCTCGCTCCCGCTCCTCAGGAGCCTTGTCGATCTGGTCGAACGCGGTCATCGTGTTGCCGGCGACCGTCTCGGAGAGAACCTTGGTGATCGCCGCGGTCAACGTGGTCTTGCCATGGTCGATGTGGCCCATCGTCCCGACGTTGACGTGCGGCTTGGTCCGCTCGAACTTCTCCTTGCCCATCAGTAGCTCCTCTTTGGGGGGTGCTGTGTGTCTGTTTTGCTACGTAGCGGCGGGCGGACTTGAACCGCCGACCTCTCGATTATGAGTCGAGCGCTCTTACCGACTGAGCTACGCCGCCGCGGCGTGTGCAGTGGTTGGCTTGTTCCCTCTGCGATCGGGTGAGCCATCCGGGCCCTACCTTCGGCGTGAGGGAAGCGGCCAGAGGATAGCAAGAACGATGACGCGCACGTCCAGCTTTGCGCCCGATGGTGACCACAGGTCACCGGAGCCTCCTCCGGGATTTGAACCCGGGACCCCTTCCTTACCATGGAAGTGCTCTGCCACTGAGCTAAGGAGGCAGGTTTCAGTTGTCTTGGCCTCACATGGAGCACTTCCATGGTAACCATGGCCGTGTCCCCTGATTGGGCTCTGCCACTGAGCTAAGGAGGCCAGCGCCGCGCTTCATAGAGCCCGGCGACGCGAGATTGTACCGAACGGACTTCGGCTTGTGAACCCGGTAGCTTCCTCGCGTCGTGATCTTGGAATGGCTCGACAGAGCGGCGAACGATCGGCCGGATCATCCGTGCATCGTGGAGCGGGATGCGGTGACCACGTTTGCGCAGCTCGCCGAGCGCACCCGGTGGCGCTACGAGGATCGTCGGGGCAGCCCGACTCCCCACCGCATCGTCGGCCTGGGGATGACGTCCACCTCGGAGACCTTTGTCGCCCTGCTCGAGCTGTGGATGGCCGGTTATGTCGCCCAGCTCGAACCCGCAGGCACGCCGCCGAACAACAAGGACGAGATCGCCGAGCCCGGCGATGCCCTGATTGTGATGACCTCCGGCTCGAGCGGTGGGCCGAAGGCGGTGCGGCTGACGTTCGACAACCTCGCCGCATCGGCGGCAGCCTCCGCACGCCATCTCGACCACTCCCCCGATGAGCGCTGGCTGTGCAACCTGCCTCTCCACCACATCGGCGGGTTTTCGGTCTTCCTTCGATCATTGCGGGAAGCAACGACGATGATCCTGGAGCCCGATTTCGACCCGGTGCGAACGGCGCGCCTGCTGGCCGGCGGTGAGGCGACGATCGCATCGCTCGTGCCGACGACCCTGCAGCGGACGCTCGAGGCATCGACGGAGGCAAGCTGGGCTTGCCGCAGCGTGCTGGTCGGTGGCGGTCCACTCCCGCAGCCGCTGCTCGTGCGGGCGCTCGAGGCAGGGCTCCCCGCAATGGCCAGCTACGGCATGACCGAGACGGCCTCGCAAGCAGCCACCGCGATCGATCCCGGGGGGCCCCTCGTTCCGCTCCCCGGCGTCGATCTACGCACGAGCGCCGACGGCGCCATCGAAGTGGCAGGTCCGATGGTGTCGCCCGGCTACCTCGGCGAGCCTCCGCGAGGTGAGCCTTGGTTCAGGACAGGAGACATCGGTCGGTTGGACGACGGCAACCTCGTCGTCGTTGGTCGCACCGACCACGTCATCATCACCGGCGGCGAGAACGTCCACCCGGAGACCGTCGAAGCCGTGCTGGAGTCGCTACCCGGCATCGACTCGGCGTGTGTGATCGGACTCCCGGACGCCGATTGGGGCCAGCGGGTCGTGGCCGTCTACCAAGGCGCCGTAGCTTCGGCGGAGGAGCTGCGCTCGTCGGCGGCGCAGGTGCTTGCCCGACATGAGGTCCCCGCTCGCTGGATCCGGGTCGAGCGTCTACCCCGTACCGGAATCGGCAAGATCGACCGAGTCGCGGTGCATCAGCTTGTTGACGCTCAGTGATCTGATCTGCTCGAGGTCGAGAAGGCGACCCGGCATCCGTCGTTCGGGCAGGTCATGCTTCGGAGGTGGCCGAGTCGGGGATCGAGCGGGATAGGACTGACCTGCTGGATCGAAGACCCGGAGTCGATGGGTTGGTGCTTTCATCCTCCAGCCGCCCTCGTCGCTGACGCCTCAGTCATTGCCCCGGTGGTTGCCGATGGCGGACCCGACGGGTGTCCGCTTCCGGCAACGTCTGCACGGTGAGCAGATCGCCGCACCGGATCTGCTCCGCGTCGAAGTCCTGTCGGTGGCCCGTCGACAGCTCCACGTCGCGACCATCGACGTCACCCAGACGGAACAGGCGGTGACGGATCTCCTCGACCTTCCCATGACCGTGTATCCCACTGCGCCGCTGCTGCGTCGCTGCTGGCAGTTGCGCGACAACCTCACCGCCTACGACGCCTGCTGCATCGCGCTCGCAGAGACCCTCGGCTGCAGCCTCCTCACCGCAAGCGCTCGCCCGTCACGGGCCCCGGGACGGCGTGCCTCATCGAAGTGATCTGACCCGCAAGAACGAGCGCACACGTGCCGTTCTCGGACACTTCGCGGAAGGTTCGTTCTGGTCCGAGATCCAGCGCCAGGACTGGTTGTCTCGGGTCCAACCTCCCGGCATGTGCGTGCCACCCCTGTCCACAAGGGAGGAGAGATGGCAGTGACCATCGTGAGACCAACCCGGATGCTGTGATCGGCGGGGTCGACACCCACGCCGACATCCATGTGGCAGCAGCAATCAACCAGTGGCGAGCACAGCGTGCAGACGCCACACTTCCCTTCGTCCAAGGGAGGGCAGATTCCGCAGGAGCACATACCGGGGCTGAACGTCTCCGTGGAACGAGACGTGCCGGCGACGATGCGCGACGGAGTTGTGCTGCGAGCCGACGTGTATCGCCCCGCCACGGCCGCACCGCTGCCCGTTCTCCTCATGCGGACCATCTACGACAAGCGGACTGCCACCCTCTTCGGAAACAGTCATCCGGCGTGGTTTGCGTCCCACGGCTACGTGGTGGTTGTTCAAGACGCCCGCGGTCGGTATGCCTCCGACGGGGACTTCTATCCATTCCTCAACGAGATGGAGGACGGCTACGACAGCGTCGAGTGGGCGGCGACTCTCTCGGGCAGCGACGGCAGAGTCGGGATGATGGGGTTGTCCTACTTGGGTGCAACACAGCTGCTCACCGCAGTGATGCGTCCCCCCTCACTGGTCTCGATCGCACCGTCCTTCACGTCTTCCCAGTACTACGACGGGTGGACATACAACGCTGGTGCATTCGCGCTGGCGTTTGCCGCCTCCTGGGCAAACCTGCTGGCGATCGAGGACGCACGGCGGAGGGGCGATCTCGCTGCGGCGGATAGTCTCGGTGCTTCGCTGCGGGAGTCTTCCGCCCACCTCTGGTCGCTGCCGGTGTCGAGCTACCCACCGCTCGATCGAGTGAGCGCACCCTACTTCTTCGACTGGCTCGAGCACCCCACGTATGACGGCTATTGGAAGCGTTGGAGCATAGACGAGGACTACGGCCGCATTGGTGTGGCTGCCCTCCACATCGGTGGCTGGTACGACGTGTTTCTGTCCGGAACGGTGAAGAACTTCGTGGGAATTCGGGCGGAAGGGAGCCCCGAGGCGAGGGCTCGCCAGAAGCTGCTCATCGGTCCTTGGACGCACGGTCCTTGGACGCCGGTGGGAAGACGCGGCGCCGAAGGCCCGGCCACCCAGTCGGTCGATGACTGGGTTCTGCGTTGGTTCGATCACACCATGAAGGGCGAGGCCAACGGCGCGCTCGACAGCCCGGTGACGATCTTCACGGTCGACGGAGGCTGGCTGGATCTCGACGATTGGCCCCCAAACAACGCTCACGACGAGGAGTGGTTTGCTCACTCGAACGGGCGGGCACAGAGCAAGTTCGGCGACGGCACGCTCGATCCCATCCCGCCGGACGACGAACCACCGGACATCTACATCTACGCCCCTGCGGCGCCGGTGATGTCGAATGGCGGACACTCATGCTGCATTGCGGCGATCTCTCCGATGGGCCCAGCCGACCAGCACGAGGCCGAATCCTCTCCGCTGATGCTCGTCTACACGTCCGAACCGCTCGAGGATGACATCGAGCTCCTCGGCAATGTCACCGTGGCGCTATGCGCAGCGAGTACTGCACAGGACACAGATTTCACGGCACGACTGTGTGTCGTCGACGAGGACGGCACCAGCATCAACCTGCAGGAAGGGATCGTCAGAGCGAGGTTCCGCGAGTCGCTGACGACGCCATCGCTGATCGAGCCCGGAGTGGTGTACCGGTTCCACATCGACCTCGGACCTGTCGGTGCGGCGATCCCCGCCGGCTCGAGACTGCGGCTCGACATCACCAGCTCGGATTTCCCACAGTGGGACCGCAACCTCAACACGGGAGGCCCGCTGATGTCAGGCAGGCTCACGACCGCAGTCCCCGCGACGCAGGCCGTGCTCCACGACCGAACGCACCCGACCTCGATCACTCTGCCCGTCGTCAGATAGGGGAGCCGAGCATCATGTCCGGGGCACGAGGTGGGCGATCAAGCGCTCCGGTGAGCGCAGCATCACTCCGGTGATGCTCGGCGTCGCCGGATCCAGCTCGATGTCGGTGAAGCGGGTCAGCAGTTCGCGCACCACAGTCGACAGCTCGAGCTTGGCCAACAGCGACCCGGTGCACTGGTGCGGACCCGCCCCGAACGTGACCAGCCTGCCCCTTGGAGTGAACTGGCTGTCGGCGGTGTCGGCGAACCGGTCGAGGCGAAAGCTGTCCGGGTCCGCGAATACGCGCTCATCGCGGTTGGCCGACCCGATGAGACCGATCACGCGCTCGCCGCGTCGAACTGGGACTCCAGTGAACTCGGCATCGACGAGGGCCATGCGACCGACACCCTGCACTGCCGAGTCGAAGCGAAGCACCTCAGCGATCGCCGAGGTGATGAGACCCGGATCGTTCTGGAGCCGGCGCCAATCGTCCTTCCGGGTGCCGAGCAGATACAGCAGTGACGCCAATGTACGGTCGGTCGTCTCGACGCCGGCCGTGAGCAGAAAGCCGGCGAGCGTCGTCAGTTCCTCTTCCGGCAGCGGGACTCCCTCATACTCCGCCTGGGCGAGTGCAGAGAGCAGGTTGTCGGTCGGTTGGCTGCGAACGGAATCGATGACCGGGGCGATCACCGCTTCGAACCTGTGAAGGGCGCGCAGTCCGGCAGTGTGGCGGTCAGCGTCCCCGATGAGATTCTCCACACCGGCGTTGGCGAGATCGCGATACCAGTCGCGGAGCTCCCCGGGCCGGTCGATCCCGAGCAGCGCGCAAACGACGGCCAGAGGGAGAGCACCGGTCAGCGCAGATCTGAGCTCGACCGTCGAGTCGGTCTCGACGAGCGTAGAGACCAGCTCGCCGACTACCCCCTCTACCAGGTTGGTCAGGTCTCCGCGCAGCCGCCGCACGTTGCGAATCTGCCCGGCGACGACGGCGTTCTTCTTGCGATGCTCCTCGCCCCGCATCTGCAGCAATGTCTTCCCGTGGATGGTGGCGCCCGCCTCCCCGTGGAGTACGGCGAATTTGTCCTCGGAGGCGAACAGGCTCCGCACATCCGCGTAGCGCGTCAACACCCAGGCGTTGGTGCCCTCACTCCAGAAGACGGGCTCTCGGGTCCGCAGCTCCTTGTAGAGCGGGTGCGGGTCGAGCGATCCGCCGGCGGCGAACAACTCGTCGAACTGGGCGCCTGCCGTCGTGAGGATCACAGGGCTCTCGTCTCGCCCCCGTCCACGATCAACGATGCACCGGTGATGTGACCCGCCGGCTCCGATGCGAGGAACGCTGCCACCGCCGCCTGTTCATCTGGCCTGGCGAGGCGGCCGCGGGGGATTCTCGCCTCGGTCAGGGTCATCTCCTCCTCGAGGGTGATCCCCTTGCGCTCGGCGCGCGACGTTGCCAGCTGGATCGCTCGATCGGTGGCCGTTGGCCCGGGGCCGAGGTTGTTGACAGTGACGCCGAACGGGGCGACCTCCGCGGCCAGGGTCTTCGCCATGCCGGCGACCGCGAGCCGCACGGCGTTGGAGAGGATCAGGTTGGGGATCGGCTCTCGCAGCGCCCGCGACGTGAAGTTGACGATCCGGCCCCACGACCGTTCCTTCATTCCGGGTAGGACGGCGCGAATCAAGCGAACGGCGCTGAGAAACGTCAACTCGTAGGCGGCGGACCACTGCTCGTCAGTCGCCCTTTCGAACGTCCCGGGCGGCGGTCCACCGGAGTTTGTGATGAGGATGTCAACGCCGCCGAACCGCTCTTCGACGCCGGCCGTCATCGCTGCAATGGATTCGGAGTCGGTGAGGTCTGTCTGCCATGTGGCCACTTCGGGTGCCCCCGCCGCTTCGACGACGGCAGCGGCTGCAGCCAGCCCGTCGCCGTCGAGATCGCAGACGGCGACGCGACACCCCTCCATGCCGAACCGCTCCGCCGTTGCCAGCCCGAGGCCGTGTGCGGATGCGGAGACGAGAGCGACTCTGCCGGCGATCCCGAGGTCCATTTTCGGGCAAACCCCCTGGGTGTCAACCGTCGACAGTATAGGAAGCGGCGGCCTTCGCGACCGGCGCATGCTCGCCAGGGTTCAGCCCGCCACTGCGAGCACAAGCCCGATGACGACGAGCCCGATGCCGACCCATTGGTGGGCGAGCAGCCGTTCGCTGAAGAGGACGAATCCGCCGATGACGGCGATGACTCGGCCGCTCTGGGACAGAATGCCGATGAGCCAGGCGTCGGCGCGCAGCAGCCCCTCGGCGAAGAAGATGAACGCGGCCGCGTCGAGGAACCCAATGAGCCCGAGCAAGCCATACGCTCGCACTGCGTCGCCCTGAGACTGAGCCGAAGCCGCACCTGGACCGCTTTCGGGTGTCGCATTCAACCGGACAAGACGTCCGCTCCGTGCCATCACAACGAACACCATGGCCACCATGGCCACCGTGAAGGAGCGCTGAAACACGATGGCAGCCATCGAGCCGAGTTCGCGTACCGGGATCCGCAGCACCGCATTCGAGACAGCGCCGGTGGCTACCGCAAGGAAGGCGAAGATGGGACCGCGGCTGATCAGCTTGAACGTGCGCCGGCCGCTGCGTTCCAGCGAGACGGCGATCGCCCCGGCGGTTGCAAGCGGGATGCCGACCCACTGCAGTGCGTTGGGGCGCTCCCCGAGGAGCACGAATGCGTAGAACACCGTCATCGCTCCCGCAGTGGCGCCGATGGGACTCACCACCGAGAGGGGCCCCTCCCGCAGGCTTTCCAGCTGTGCCAGGTAGGCGACACCGGCTGCGATACCGATGCCCAGGAGCAGCAGGAAGAGATGGTTGCCGCGGAACGGGAGATTCGCCGACGTCGCAACGGCGAAGACGATGAACAGAACGAAAGCGATGAACAGACTTGCGAAGGTCGTGCGGATAGTTCCCCAACGCCGCGTCGCAAAGGTCATGAGTATCTGGTTGAGGCCGAGGGCCAAGGCAGCGGCGGCACCGAAGGCGGCTCCTAGCAGCACGTTGCTCGCCGGAGCCTGGAGCCGGACGTGCCTTCAGGCGAACTGAAGGCGCGATGGTGCGGGATCACTCTCCAAGCGGCCCACCAAGGGCAGCGGCGCCTGCAGCTTGCGAGATCCCACCGTGCTCCGCAGCGCGCGGCATCCACGCCACAAGGCGGTTGAAGACCGAGTTGAGGACAAAGAACGTGACGAGTGCGGCGAGTGCGATCACAACAGCGATGATGATCATGCGGCCGGTATTGGTGGTGAACTCGGCGACCGACAGGATGTTGCCCAGACCGTTGCTCATCCCGATGTACTCGGCCCCCACGGTGAGGGACCAGCTGAGGCCGGCGGACAGCAGCAAGCCCGTGCGCAGCTCGGGGATCGCCGCCGGGACCACGATCGACCGGTACGTCTGAATGCGGGAGGCGCCGAGGGTGCGGGCGCTCTCGATGTAGCGGTCCGGTACGTTGCGCACGGCGTTGATCGTCGCCACCACCAACAGCACCCAGACCCCGAAAGCGATGAAGATCGTGGTGCCTCGTAGGTTGGCACCGAGCCAGAACTGGAACAGGGGGATCGCCGCCAGCAGAGGAAACATTCGGAGCAGGTTGAGGGGCGCCCACGCCATCTGCCGAACCCAGGGCGTGTACGACAGCAGCAGGCCGCTGCCGACGCCGAGAACGATGCCGACCACCAGGCCCAGGAGGAGCCGCCACATCGTGTTCAGCGTGTGATAGCCGAGGGCGAGGAAAGCTCCCAGGTAGGTCTCCTCGCCACCCGATATCGGATTCGGCGCCCAGAATTCCAATGTCCAGTTGCCGGAGAGCGCCTTGAAGGCGTCGGTGAACACGTACTCCCAGGCCGGCACTATGGGAGCGCGCTCGAACGTGGGCTCCGGCGCCAGATGTGCTGCGATCTCCCATCCGATGAGGAGGATCGCCCAAGTGACGACCGCAGTCGGATGGTCCTTGGCGAACTTCCATGTGCGGCGCAGCACTAGTTCTGGTCTCCTCGTAGCTCAGGCACGATCTCGTCCTCCCGGATACCGAGGTGATCGAGGATGGTCTTGCTCAGCTGCACAGCATCGGCGCTGGCTCGCACGTCCTCGTCACGGGGGCGGGGCAGGTGCACGTCGATGTCCTCGACAAGCCGGCCGTCCCTGATCAGCATGACTCGATCGGCGAGGATCAGGGCCTCCTCGATATCGTGGGTGACGAAGAAGATCGTCATGTTCAACTCCCGCCACAGCTCGAGCAGCAAGTCGTGCAGGCTGCGTCGGGTGAAGTAGTCGAGGGATCCAAACGGTTCGTCCATGAGCCAGACGCCCGACCCGGAAGCCATCACCGCCGCCAGAGCCACACGCTTGCGCATACCGCCCGAGAGCTCGCGAGGCCACGAGTCGGCGAAGTCCAAGAGTCCAACCTCGGTGAGCTTCTGGTCCGAGATCTCCCTGCGCTGTTCGGCCGGCATGCCCTGGGCCTTGAGCGAGAACTCGACGTTGTCCCTCACGTGCATCCACGGAAACACCGTATCTTGCTGGAACACCATGGAGCGCTCCACGCTGGGGCCGGTGACGGCCGAATCGCCCAGGCGCACTACACCCTTGGTGGGCGCCTGCAGCCCGGCGAGGACGCGAAGGAGCGTGGTCTTGCCGTGCCCGGATCGGCCCACCACCGCGACGAACTGCCCAGCAGGTGCCGTGAACGACACCTCCTGCAGCGCATACACCAGTTGGCCGGAACGGTGCTCGAACACACACCAGACGTCCTGGAAAGTGACGTCTCTCACTCCCGATCCCTGCCGCTCATTGACTGATGTCACGACGTGTACCCATACATGGATTGAGGCCGCGTCATAGCTCGAGGCTCCGGCCCGACTCGGACCATCGCATGAGGTATGACAGCCCGAACACTGCGATTCGATCCACGAAGATCGCAATGAGTCCCAGAAGCACCACCAGCGAGATCATCCCGTCGACCACGAAGGCCGTGGCGTAGAACTTTATGAGGAACCCGGCTCCCTCCTGAGCCCCGAGCAGCTCGGCGATGGCTGCCAAGCCCCATGCGCCGGCGAGGGCGATTCTGAAGCCGCCGGCGATCTCGGGCACGGTTCCCGGCAGGTAGATGTAGCGGAAGATCGAGCGCGGCGTTCCCCCGAGCGTGCGGGCCGACTCGACATACCGGGCGTCGAGATTCTCTCCGGCGCGCCGGGCGAAGATGTACATCAAGAGCGCGGTATAGAAGCCCACCATCAGCACTTGGGCGGCCGCCTGGATCCCGAACCAGATGAGGAAGAACGGAGCGGCGACGAAGATCGGCGCGGCACCGAAGAACGCAGCCAGCGGGTTGACGACCTCCTGGATCACCTTGACCGGAAGGCTGAGCAGTCCCAACGCACCCCCGATGGCAGCTCCGCTGATCACTCCCAGCAGGACGTTGCGCACTGTGGCCAAGAGATGCACCGAGTACCCGCCGCCGTCGGACAGCCCCTTTTGCTCGAGGTATGTGCTCTGGAACAGGTTCTCCTCGATGTCGGCATATGCACCGATGGGAGAAGGCAGAGCAAAGCCTTGCTGTTCGGCGAGGAGGTGCCACGCGACCAAGAACGTGATCACCCCAGCGACAGACAGCGCAAGCCGGGTCATCCACTTCCTGCGCCGCTCGTGGACGACTACGGTTGCGGCGCCCGGCAGCGTCGTCGCCTCGGTTTCAGCTGTCATCTGCGGACATCATATTTGGCGAGTGGGGAAGACTGTCGGCCTCCCCACTCGCTCGAGTCGTACCGGCCAGGGATGTTCAGTGTCATCCCCTCTGGGCTCGTCCTCACATGCCCAGTGCGGCTTCCAGGAACCGCACCGCATCGAGGAAGTTGTAGTTGTCGTAATGGGTCTGGGCCGCCGCGATCACATCGTCGGCTCCTGGAGCCAGTTCGGCCGCTGCATCGGCTTGAGCAAACAGATCGTCTGCCTTTGTCTGCAGATCGCGCAGCTCGTTGAACAGGTCCTTGGCCACGAGGAACTGCTCGATGTCGTAATTCTCGATCGGTCCAGCGAGCGTCCCATTCTCGATCAGCGATGCGATCTGCGTTTGCAGGGCCGTCTCGACATGATTACCCGAGTCAGGGTCGTCCCACAGTGCCGGGCCCTGATCCTCATAGGTCCACATCGGGTCGATCGACTCCCAGATCACTCCGACATCTTCGGGGATCAATTCGAGGCCGCGCTCGGCGTTCATCAGGTCGGCTTGGATGACCCAGCCTTCCTCCTGGGTCGCCGGGTCGTTGAGGAAGTCGAGCGTACGGAACATGACACTGAGCAACCGCAGTGCCCGCTCGCGGTCTTCCTCGACCCAGTCCCGCTGGGCGAAGAGGCCGGAGCTTCCGACGAGTTTGGTCATGCGCTCTGCCTGCTCGGAACCGACGTCCTCCAAAGTCTGCACCGTGTCGATGATGGGCTCCCAGCCGTTGCGGATCATCTGGACGAGCACCGGAGCCGCATACGGGATGGCGAACTCGATGCGACCCTCCTGTGTCGCCACTTCGACGATCTTCACGTCCTCGAGGAACTGGAGATCGAGGTCATCGGGATACGACATGCCGCCGTAGCTGAGGAAGACGTCCGGGTAAGGGGGCTGCACCTGACCATGAGGCGGTGTGTAGACCTCCTGACCCTGCAGCTGCTGGACGGCAGCGGCTGCAGCATCCTGGAACGACATGCCCTCGGCCATGAAGTCCTCGACCGTCTTGGCATCGCTGTCCGGCGACTTCAGAATCGAGTATCCGACGTAAGTGTCGGTGAACCAGATCGGTGGGATGTCCATGCCGAACGTGTCGAGCGTCTGGAGATATCCCTGGACGAAGATGCCGGCGACATCGAAGTCACCGCGCTGCATCGACGGGACGATCTGGTCGAACTGCGTGTAGAGGTGGAACGCGTCGCCCTCGACCGAGATACCCACTTCGTCGAACCAACCCTTCACCAGAGCGATCTGGTAGTGCGACTGGTCGGCGCAGCACGGATAGATCGCCATGTTGACGGTGGTCTCTGGGATCTCCGGTGCAGTCACCGGCGCCATCGCCTCCGTGCCGCCGGTGTCGTCACCGGTCGGCGCCGCGGTGGTGTCGGTGCCCTCG
>JBFISM010000068.1:0-19006 GCA_041608535.1 Acidimicrobiia bacterium | reverse complement strand
GGCTGCGATCCCGCCCTACCGCCGGCAGCCTTCGTTACGCTGTGGCATGGATCTGGATCGCCTCGACCGAGAGTTGGCCGCGATCTACAGGGGTCATCGCTGGGTAGTGGCGACCGATGTCGCCACCGGCGCAACTCGCAGTGTCGAGGCACTCCGCAGATGGGGTGCCGAGGTCGTCGCCGTGGTCTCCGGGGCGAGGGGAATCGGCGATCCTCCCGAAGTGCCAGTGATTCTCACTGGTTCACGTGGCGAGACCATCATGGGTGGAATTCGCGCCTTTGCGGACTCGGTGGTCGAGCCGTCGCCGCAGACACTCGCTGCGCTCGATGAGCTCGACCCGGGCCGGGAAGCGCTGGTGTACGGCTATCCGCTCGCACCCAGCGGACTTCTCCTCGGACGGACCCCGTACGGGCTGGCGCCCGCGGCGTGGCGCCGACTCGAGGACAAGACGCTCATCGACCAGGTGTGGGATGCGGTCGGTGTCGCCCATGGTCCCTTGGCCGTCGTGCCGGTTGCGGAGGCTCCGGCGGCGGCGGGGAGGCTGGCGAGTGCGCTCGGCACGGTGTGGGTCGCCGACAACCGCGAGGGGTGGCACGGCGGAGGCGAATACCTGCGCTGGGTGCGGTCCGATGAGGACGCACGCGAGGCGCTGGAGTGGTTGTCGCAGCATGCGCACCGAGTTCGGGTGATGCCGTTTCTCGAGGGCATCCCGTGCTCGATCCACGGTTTCGCGTCGGCTACCGAGGTGGCCGCTTTCCGACCGGTGGAGATGGTGATCCTGCGACCACAGGCGTCGCGGCAACTGCTCTACGCTGGAACGTCCACTCTGTGGGACCCTCCCCGGCACGTGCGCACCTACATGCGAGACGTGGCGGCAACCACCGCCGAGCATCTGCGCACGACTCTCGACTATCGCGGTCCGTTCTCGATCGACGGAGTCGTGACGGGTGACGGATTTCGTCCCACCGAGCTCAATCCACGGTTCTCCCCCGGTGTGGCGATCCAGGCGATGTCGGCTGGATTCCCGCTGGAAGCGGTGGGTCGAGCAATGGTTGCCGGCGATATCGACGTGTCCGCCCGGTGGGTGGAGTCCGTGATCCTGCCGGCGGCCGACCGGCACAGGGTGTGCCGCCTCCACGTGCAGGTCGCAGGAGAGCCGGCGCCGCAGACAGCGGGCCTCTGCTTCTCCATGGGTGAGGCGGTCATGTGTGACGAAAACGTGGCAGACGTCATCGCCGAGACCGGCAAGGGTCCGGCGGGTGCCTACGTGCAGCTCCGCTTCGATGCCGGCAAGTTCGAACCGGGTCCACCGACTGCGCCCTACGTGGTGGCGGCGCTGGCCACGCTCGATGGTGCTTGGGGCCTCGGGCTCCCTGTGCTCGGGGCCGCTACCGATGTCGCACCGGGCGCCGGGGCGCAAGCGACCCACGGCTAGCCTCTCGGCATGGCGATACCACCGTCCGCCCGCACCACGGTCAGGCGGCTCGCCGAGCGCGGCGAGTACGACCCCGTCACGGTGGCGGCGATCGTCGACGAGGCGCTCGCCTGTCACGTCGGTTTCGTTCGCGACGCCACTCCATCGGTGATTCCGATGCTGCACGCTCGGGACGGGGCGACGCTGTATCTCCACGGTTCACCTGCGTCTGCGCTGCTGCGGTCCATGCGATCCGGTGAGGAGATCTGCGTTGCGATCACGCTCGTCGATGGCATCGTCATGGCCAGAGCCCCGTTCCACAGCTCGATGAACTACCGGTCGGTGGTCGTGTACGGGACGCCTCGAATCGTCGAAGACGAGAAGGAGAAACGCCGCGCCCTGGAGGTCCTCACCGAACACGTGTCCCGGGGCAGGTGGGAGGATTCGCGACGTCCGACGGCCCAGGAGATCAAGAGCACGCTCGTGGTGGCGCTCCCGCTCGACGAGGCATCCGCCAAGATCCGCACCGGCCCGCCGCACGATGACGAGGAGGATCACGCCCTCCCGATCTGGGCCGGAGTCATCCCCCTCCGGCTGCATGCCGGCGAGCCGATAGACGATCCTCGCTTGGCCGCCGGTGTTCGGCTACCGAGCTACCTCTCCGGCTATGGGCGTCCCCAGACGGTCCGCCATCTGAACTCCGAGGAGCTGGAAGCCGGGCTCGAAGAGATCCGCCGTTCGCCACATGATGAAGGTGTGGTCGAGCTCATCATCCGCCGGCCGGCCGAGAACGAGCGCGAGGTCCTCACGGTGGCCGAGCTCGACACCACCGTTGGGGTCGTCGGCGACAATTGGCTGACCCGGGGCAGCACGAGCACTCCAGATGGTCGGGCCCACCCCGACATGCAACTCAACGTGATGAACGCCCGAGTTGCGCGGCTCGTCGCCCTCTCGAGAGATCGCTGGCCGCTCGCCGGTGATCAGCTGTACGTCGACCTCGACCTGAGCGTCGACAACCTGCCGGCCGGCACGAGACTCGCCGTGGGCTCGGCGATCATCGAGGTGACTGCTGTGCCGCACACGGGCTGCGGCAAGTTCGTACGCCGCTTCGGCAAGGCCGCGCACCAGTTCGTCAATTCGCCGCTTGGCCGGGAGATGCGCTTGCGCGGGCTCAATGCTCGGGTCGTACGCTCAGGCGAGGTGCGGATCAGAGACACGATCCGCAAGGTGTGACGCTGCGCAAGGCGCGTCTGCTCACCACGGCAGTGCATCGATGTCGACATTGCCTCCGCTGACGATGACGCCGATGGTGCGGTGGGGAGCGCCGAGCTTGCGGACGGCGGCGATGGGCACGGCTCCGGAAGGCTCGATGACGAGCTTGGTGCGCATCCAGGCAAAGCGTGTCGCTTCGACGATCTCCTCCTCACTGACGGTAACGATGGTCGACACGTGATCTCGGATCACGGCGAAGGTTCGTTCGCTCAACCCGGTGCGCAGACCGTCGGCAACGGTTTGCGGTGGTAGCGGCGGCTGCATCTGCCCGGTGTCGAGCGACCGCGCCGCATCGTCTGCCAACCGCGGTTCGGCCCCGATGATCTCGATGTCGGGCTGGAGCGCATGAGCGGCGATCGAGACTCCCGAGATGAGGCCACCGCCCCCGATGGGGGCGACGATGGCGTCGAGCCTCACCCCGAGCCGTTGCGCTGCATCCTCGAGCAGCTCGATGGCCGCTGTGCCCTGTCCCGCGATGACGGCCGGATCATCGTACGGGTGGATCTCGGTGGCCCCGGTGCGCTCGAGCACTTCGGTGAGCCGCGCCGTCCGGCTTTCGATGGTCGTGTCGCAGAACGTGATCTCGGCGCCGTAACCACGAACGGCATCGACCTTCACCTGTGGTGCATCTTCCGGCATGACGATGTATGCCGGGATCCCGGCGGTGTGCGCCGCCTGAGCCAGCGCCGCCGCATGGTTTCCCGATGAGTGGGCTGCAACCCCGCGCCCGGCCGCGTCCGATGGCAAGGTGAGCACCGCGTTGGTCGCACCCCGAATCTTGAACGCACCGACCCGCTGCAGGTTCTCCGTCTTGAGCACCACCGAGTGGCCCACCCAGGCATCGAGCAGTCGAGAGACCACCACCGGGGTGCGGTGCACGTATGGCCGGATCCGTTCATGAGCGGCGACGATGTCGTCGTATGTCGGTGCGGCGATGGGGTCGGCGGTCGTCGTCACCGTGCGTTCTTGGCGTCTCTCCAGTCGAGCAGGAGCTCGACACCGGTGAAGTCGTAGCCGGGGCCGTTCAGTCCCAGCGTGAACTCACGGAAACCGAGGGCGTGGTAGTCGTCCATCACGGCGAGACCCTCCTCGGCGCTTTGGATACCCACCGACCGGTCGATGGACGCTGGATCCCGGCCCACCTCGGCACACCACTTGTCGAGCACCTTCGTCTTGTGCGCCATGGTGGCGACGTCGCCGAACGCATGCCAGGTGTCGGCGTGCTCGGCCACGATCCGCAACGTCTTCTTCTCGCCCCCTCCGCCGATGAGAATCGGGATCGTGCCGTTGACCGGTGGAGGGGTGAGCTTGCGCCAGCGCTCTTTGATCACGGGCAGCGCCGCTGCCAGGGCGTCCAGGCGACCCCCCGCAGTGCCGAACTCGTAGCCGTACTCTTCGTAGTCCCGCTCGAACCAACCCGAGCCGATGCCGAAGATGAGACGACCACCCGAGATGTGGTCGACGGTGCGGGCCATGTCGGCGAGCAGCTGGGGGTTGCGATAGCTGTTGCAGGTCACCAACGCGCCGAACCTGATCCGCTCGGTCTGCTCGGCCCAGGCTCCCAGCATCGTCCAACACTCGAAGTGGGCGCCGTCGGGGTCTCCGTACAACGGGAAGAAGTGGTCCCAGTTGTAGAGCACATCGACGCCGATGTCCTCTGCGTGTGCGGCCGCGGTGCGGATGTCGGCGTAGGACGCGTGCTGAGGGTGCAGCTGAATGGCGATGCGAACGTCGGTCAAGAGATCTCCTCGATACGGTGCTTGCGGTTGGAAGCCAGCCGGAGCGGTCACACTAGCGGGGCGCTTGCCGGCATCCGCAGTCGCGTTCCGGCACGGCTAGCTTTCTTGCATGGTCGAGATTCGGTTCATCGACGACGGCGAGGTCGACGAATTTCGGCAAGCCTTCGCCGCGGGTTTTGGATTCGATGCGATCGACGACGATGGTGAAGCCGAGCGATTCCGTGCGGTGTTCCCCATCGAGACATGTCTGGCTGCATTCGACGGCAGCCAGATCGTCGGCACGTTTGGCTCATTCGACCTCGAGCTGACGGTGCCGGGAGGCATGGTTCCCATGGCGGGGCCGACGGTGGTCACCGTTTCATCCCGCATACCGCAGGCGTGGAGTGCTCAGCCAGATGATGGGCATGCATCTCGACCAGGCGAGAGAGCGCGGTCAGCCGCTGGCCGGGTTGTGGGCTTCCGAGGCGAAGATCTACGGGCGGTTTGGGTACGGCGTGGCTGCAGAGGGCCAGGAATTGCGCATCGACGCAGTCAGCGTGCAGCTCCCGGCAACGCCGCATGTCATCGTACGTCCACTCCCGGCCGACGAGTTCGGGAAAGTGCTCCCGGAGGTGTACGACCGGATCTTGCCCGAAGTGCCCGGGCATTTCGCACGCTCTCGGTCGTGGTGGGACAGCCGCACCCTGCACGATCCCGAGCGCTTCCGGGACGGAGCCTCCGCCAAGCGGGTGGTGGTAGCGGTCATCGACGATGAGGTGACGGGATATGTGATGTACCGGCAGAAGCAGAAGTGGGAGGGTTTCGTACCGTCGGGCACGGTCGACGTCATCGAGCTGGTGACGGCCGATGATGTCGCCCGCCTTGCTCTGTGGGGCTTCCTGCTCAACGTGGATCTGTTCCCCAGCGTCGAGTACTGGAACGCACCGCTGGACGATCCGCTGCTCGACGTCGTCGACAACCCGCGCGGCATCATGCGTAAGCCGTTCGACACGCTCTGGCTCCGCCTTCTCGACGTACCACGGATGCTGCAGGCACGTGCCTACGAGCATGACGGCGTCTTGGTCGTGGCGGTGACCGATGGCGAGGTTCGGTCGGTGCTGCGGCTGGAAGTCGAGGATGGGGCGGCCGAGTGTCGCACGACTCGGGGCGACGCCGATGTCGAGCTCTCGGTCGGTGTGCTCGGCTCGATATACCTGGGTGGCATACGAGCGCGGCGCCACGCCCGGGCGGGTCGCATCACGGGAACGCCCGAGAAGGTGAGGCTGCTCGACCGCCTGTTCCGGGCGGAGGTATTGCCTCACGCTCTCGAGGTCTTCTGACGGCGCAGGTCTGCGTCGCAGCCCGTCCGTATACTCAGAGCGACCACCTAGGTGGTGAATCGAAACTGGGGGAAGGTGGAACGCAAAATGATGCGTTTTTGGGCCGGGCTGTGCTCGGTGGTGCTGTTCTCGATGTTGCTCGCAGTACCCGCGGGGGCGCAGGATCCGGAGAACGAGATCGTGCTGACGGCACTACACGCGATCCCCGGTGAGAACGACTTTCCGGCGGATGTGTACCTCAATGGCGAGCTCGCCATCGAGGGCTTCACCAAGATGATGAAGACCGACCCCTTCGTCGTGCCGCCCGGGGAGCTGCTCATCGAGATCTTCCCGGCCGGTTCCGATCCGTCATCGGCCACACCGGCGGTCAGCCAGGTCCTCGAACTCACTGAGCCGGGCAACTTCGCACTCGTGGCGCAGCTCGTGGGTGCGGGCACACCGGTGCTGTCGCTGTACCTGAACGACATCTCCGGCGTACCAATGGGGCACGGCCGTTTTGTGTTCCGTCAGACCTCGGCCGGCGGGCCGGTCGATGTGTTCGCCGATGGCGAGCTCGTTGCCGGCGGCCTGGAGACGAGCGACGAGGTCACGGCGACGCTCCCGGCAGGGACGGTCGAGCTGTCTGTCGCACCGAGCGAGGGCGGCGATCCGCTGGTCACGTCGGACGTCGAACTCCTCGAGGGCGAGCTCACGATCGTGTATGCGATCAGCACGGCAGACGAGAACGTCTTGGATCTCGCCGTACAAACGGTCGCCGGGATCGAAACGGCGCCTGCGGCGATCGAGACGGGGACGGGCGGGCATGCCGCCGCCGCGGCCCAGCCGCCTCTGTGGCGGTTCGCGCTGCTCGGTGTGGCGCTGGCGGTGATTGCGGTCGGGCTGCACAGTGCGATGAGGCGGGACACCGGGGACTGAGGGGAAGTCGGAAGGGCCGGGACATGGTGCGCCGGATCGTCAGGGTGGGGGCAATCGCCGTGGCGGCGCTCGTCGGTGTGGCCATGACGTCGTCCACGTCTCCAGGCACAGCCCCACCGGCGCCCGCCGATGGAGCGACGGCATCTATCGAGGTGGCGCCAGGCTCGGCACGCGCTGCGGCGACGGCTGCGGTCCCTCCGGCCGGCCGGGCGACGGCAGATGAGGCGGAGCTGGAGGACACCCAAGCCGGCGCCGCAGTTCGTTTCGATGGTGATGGCCTGCTGTCTTTCTCATCGGCACGGATCCAGGATCGCATCATCGAGCGGTCTCCGGCGCCTGTCGGCCTCAGGATCGGTGCGCTGGATGTCGCCGCTCCTGTGGTCCCGGCACGTGCAGGCGGCGACGGGGCGATGGCTGTGCCCGACGGAGTCGACGAGGTCGCCTGGTACGAGTTCGGTCCATCCCCCGGCGAACCCGGATCCGCCGTGCTCGCCGCACATGTCGACATGGCCGGATTGGGACCAGGTGTGTTCTTCGAGTTGCACACACTCGCCCCCGGTGATGTGGTGACCGTGACATTCGCCGACGGTGCGGCTCGTGATTTCGAGGTGATCGAGTCGAATCGGTACCGCAAGGAGGAACTCGACACCGCAAGGATCTTCGATCGGACCGGCTCGGCCACCCTGACCCTGGTCACCTGCGGTGGCGGCTTCAATCCAGCGCTGGGGCGGTACGACAGCAACGTGGTGGTTCGCGCTGCTCCACTGACGAGTGGGCGTGCGTCATGACCCGGAGGCGGTCTCTGCGGCGCTGCGGGTTCGGTCTGGTCGGAGTGACCATCTGGAGCGTCGCCGCGCTCGGCGTGGCATCGGCCGCCGACGAGGAGCCGCCACCCGAGCCGAACCGTGGTGGCCCGGTGCTGACGATCCCCATCCCAACCGAGGATGACCTCTTCGCCATGATGCTGGGAGCTGCCGCTGCACTCGAACCCGAGGTCGCACCCGGAGAGACGATCGCGATCGACCTCCGGTTTGCCGGCACCGACATCGATCCCGAGGTGTGTCTTGCCCTGTCCGCCAGTGGCTGTATAGCCACGCTTCCCGTCGACGACGCCGGTGTGGTCAACGCAGTGGTGCTGATTCCGCCCGAGACTGTTCCGGGGCGGTACACGGCGACTGTCGAGTCAACGGCGCTGGGAATCGTCGAGCTCGGGGAGATCGTGGTGCAGGCGTCACCCGCACCAACCACGCCGAGCACCTCACGAGCGCCGGCCACCACCCAGCCCCCGGCTACCACGGCGGCGCCGGCGACCACGTCGGTGGAGGAGCCCGGTGCAGCAACTGCACCGGTTGCCGTTTCCCTCGAACCCATCGAAGGTCCTCGCCTCGGGTTGTGGTTCGTGCTCGGTGTGGTCGCGGTGCTGCTTCTCGGCTGGTTTGGCATTCGCTATCTCAGGCGTTTGCAGCCAGCCCCGGCACAACAGCAGGAGCGGTTGTCGAGTCTGCATCTGCGTACTGCCACCCAGCTGCCGGACCGGGATGCGGCGCGCAGGAGTGCGGTCGCCGTGCGCACCCGCCGTCTGGAGCCGGGAGAGGGCTTCGTGGTCGTGGCTCTGGCGAGAGACCGTGACGGAGCCGTTGCCGACCGCGAGATCGGTCGCCACGAAACACTCGACGACGCCATGGACGCAGCTCGTCACGAGGCAGCCATCCGGGATACGAATGTGCTCTGGTGGGAGGTGCGCAAGCACGGCTCGACCCTGCCGGTGTGGATCATCGAAGGCGACGAAGCCCCCGTGCCGAGTGACGGAGGCGCGGCATCGTCCGAGACGTGAGACCCGGGGCCGCGTTCTGCGGATACCCGACGTCGAGTCCGGCTCACAGCTCGGCGGCCGCCTCCAGATCGGCAACGACCTGCGCTGCATCCGGTGTTGCTGCGCTCACGACGCCGGCTTCAGCTGCGGCCGTCAGCAGCGGCGTTATGTCGGCCGCACCGTCATCGAGCACGATCACACGACGCACCCCCGCATCGCGCAATCCCTCGGCCCAGGCTGCGATCACCGCAGGAGGCGACGACGCAAACGAGCGCTCCCGCTCGTCGTGTGTCGCCTCGGTGACGGCGATGGCACAGAACGACCGCAAAGCCGCCCCACCCACGTGGGAACCGTCGGAGACATCGCCGATCGCGACCTTGACCTTGCGTTGCTTGAGAGCGGCGCCGACTGCCGGGTCGGTGACGAACGCTCGCACCTCGCCCTGGCGAGGGAGGAGCGCATCGAGCACTGCGGCACCCCCAGGCGTATCCGCACCAACGACGATCACCGGCATGGTGCGACTCTACCGATCGGGCGCCGAGAGGTTTGACCCCACCCCCGCCATGCCTACACTCCTGGGACCATGCAGCGCTTGCTGCATATGCGCATAAAGCGGTGGTGGAGAGCCCGCGATGCGCAGGTCCGTCGGCAGGGGTCGTACCCTGCTCGCCATCGGCTGGCGAGAGGCTTCGAGAGGAGGAGGTGGAGTTGAGCGACCCTGCGGTGCGTCCATCTGCCTCGTTGTACCCCTCCGACTTCGAACACGACGCATGCGGCGTCGGCTTCGTGGTCGACATGAAAGGCCGGCGTAGCCACCGAATTCTCCAGTTGGGAATCGGTGCGCTGTGCAACATGGAGCATCGCGGTGCCGCCGGGGCCGATCCCGAGACAGGTGACGGCGCCGGGATCCTGCTGCAGATCCCCGACAAGTTCTTTCGCAGCATCGTGCCGTTCGATATTCCCCCGGAGGGAAGCTATGCAAGCGGGATCGCGTTCCTGCCGCAGGAGCCCGAGGAAGCGGATGCCGGTGTAGCCGCCATCGAGCATCTGGTCCGCGACGAAGGCATGGACGTGGTGGGGTGGCGAGAGGTCCCCGTCGAGCCGGCGCTGCTCGGGAAAGCGGCACGTCACACGATGCCAACGTTCCGGCAGGTCTTCGTGGCTGCGCCCGGGGTGTCCGGTATGGCGCTGGAGCGCCGCTGCTACGTCCTCCGTAAGCGGATCGAACACGAGATCCGGCTCGGCGCCGGTGCCGCCGAGATCAACGAGGCGATCGGGGGGGCCTCCGACATGCACGACGGCGTGTACTTCCCCAGCCTTTCCGGACGAACCTTCGTCTACAAGGGCATGCTCACGTCGCCTCAGGTGAGTGCGTTCTACCCAGATCTGCACGACGATCGCATGGAGACGGCACTCGCCCTCGTCCACTCTCGGTTCTCAACGAACACATTCCCCATGTGGCCGCTGGCGCATCCGTACCGGATCATCGCCCACAACGGGGAGATCAACACCATCCAGGGCAACCGCAACTTCATGGTCTCGCGCGAGACCACGCTGGCTTCCGACCTGATCCCCGGTGATCTGCGCAAGCTCTTTCCCATCTGCACTCCCGGTGTCAGCGACACCGCCGGTTTCGACGAAGCGCTCGAGCTCCTGTACATGGGCGGGTACCCGTTGCCCCATGCGGTGCTGATGATGATCCCGGAGCCGTGGGAGAACCATCAGCACATGAAGCCGGAAGTGCGCGCCTTCTACGAGTATCACGCATCGATCATGGAGCCGTGGGATGGTCCAGCCTCTATCGCATTCACGGACGGGCGGCTCATCGGTGCGGTGCTCGACCGCAATGGTCTGCGGCCCTCGCGTTACTGGGTGACCGATGAGGACGTCGTGGTCATGGCGTCGGAGGTCGGTGTCGTCGACCTCCCGCAAGCACGCATCGTGGAGAAAGGCCGATTGCAGCCGGGCAAGATGTTCCTGGTCGATACGACGAAGGGACGGATCGTTCGCGACGATGAGCTGAAAGCGGAGCTTGCCGCCGCCAAGCCCTATCAGCAGTGGCTCGATGCCAGCCTGCTCCACATTGATGACGTGGTGCCACGGACCCCGTCGCGCAGCGACTCGACACCCGTCGTACAGCGACAACAGCTGTTCGCCTACACCCACGAGGAGCTGAAGTTGCTCATCGGTCCGATGGCGCTCCACGGCAAGGAAGCGATCGGGTCGATGGGCACCGACACCCCGCTCGCCGTGCTCTCGCAGCGTCCCCGGCTGTTGTACGACTACTTCAAGCAGCTGTTCGCTCAGGTGACCAATCCTCCGCTCGACGCCATCCGTGAGGAGCTGGTGACGTCCTTGCGCACCATGATGGGTCCCGAGGGCAACCTGCTCGCACCCGACGAGCGTTCCTGCTCGATGATCGAGATGGACACGCCGATCATCGACAACGTGCAGCTCGAGCAGCTCCTCTACATGGACGAGGTGCCGTCCGTGGACGGGTTCACTGCGCTGTTGCCTGCCTTGTACCCCGTCGCCGACGGTGCTCGCGGTCTGGAGCGAGCGCTGAACGGTGTGTTCGCCAGCGCCGATGCACTGATCGACCAAGGTGCATCGGCCCTCGTGATCTCCGATCGCGGCGCGACCAGGGACATGGCGCCGATTCCGTCGCTGTTGGCGACCTCGGCCGTCCATCATCACCTGATTCGCACGAAGCAACGGAACCGGGTCGGCCTCGTCGTGGAGACGGGGGAAGCCCGCGAGGTGCACCACCTGTGTCTGCTGCTGGGCTTCGGAGCGGCCACCATCAACCCGTATCTCGTCTTCGAGACGCTCGATGCGATGGTGGAGCGCGGGGAATACGGTCTCGGCGAGCTCACGAAGGAGCAGGCACACGCCAACTACATCAAGGCGGCCGGGCTCGGCATCTTGAAGGTGATGTCGAAGATGGGCATCTCCACAGTGGCCTCGTACATCGGTGCGCAGATATTCGAGGCCATCGGTCTCGGACCGGAGCTGATCGACCGCTACTTCACCGGGACTGCCAGCAGGCTCGGGGGCATCGGGCTGGATGTGGTGGCCAAAGAGGTCGCCACCCGGCATCGGATCGCCTTTAGCGACCGGCCCGAGGAGCGGGCGCATCGCTCGCTCGACGCCGGGGGCGACTATCAGTGGCGCCGCGAGGGGGAGTACCACCTGTTCAACCCCGAGACGGTGTTCAAGCTGCAGCACGCCACTCGCAAGGGCCGCTACGACATCTTCAAGGAGTACACCAAACTGGTGGACGACCAGTCACAGCGCTTGGGCACGCTGCGTGGAATGTTCCGGTTCAAGACCGAGCAGCGCACGCCGGTGCCGATCGACGAAGTGGAACCTGTCTCGGCGATCGTCAAGCGGTTCAGCACCGGCGCCATGTCGTACGGCTCGATCTCGCAGGAAGCGCACGAGACCCTGGCGATCGCCATGAACCGGATCGGCGGGAAGTCGAATACCGGTGAGGGGGGCGAGGACCCGGATCGCTACACCCCCGACGCCAACGGCGATCTGCGGCGGAGCGCCATCAAGCAGGTGGCATCGGGCCGATTCGGCGTGACCAGCGAGTACCTGGTCAACGCCGACGATTTGCAGATCAAGATGGCTCAGGGGGCGAAGCCGGGGGAGGGTGGTCAGCTTCCGGGCCACAAGGTGTATCCATGGATCGCCAAGACGAGGTATTCGACCCCCGGTGTCGGGTTGATCTCGCCGCCGCCCCACCACGACATCTACTCGATCGAGGACATCAAACAGCTCATCCACGATCTGAAGAACGCAAACCCGGATGCGCGGGTGCATGTCAAGCTGGTGGCCGAGATCGGGGTGGGGACGGTCGCCGCCGGTGTAGCCAAGGCGAAATCCGATGTCGTCCTCATCTCCGGCCACGACGGTGGCACCGGCGCCTCGCCGCTCACGTCGCTGAAGCACGCCGGTGGGCCGTGGGAGCTGGGTCTGGCGGAGACCCAGCAGACGCTGCTGCTCAACGAGCTGCGCGACCGGATCGTGGTCCAGGTCGACGGTCAGCTCAAGACTGGTCGCGATGTCGTGATCGCGGCGCTGCTCGGCGCCGACGAGTTCGGGTTCGCCACTGCACCGTTGGTGGTCAGCGGGTGCATCATGATGCGGGTGTGTCACCTCGACACCTGTCCGGTGGGGGTGGCGACCCAGAACCCCGACCTGCGCAAGAAGTTCACCGGTCAAGCCGACTTCGTGGTCAATTTCATGGAGTACATCGCCGAGGAGGTGCGCGAACACCTGGCCGCGTTGGGCTTCCGGACGCTGGACGAAGCCATCGGGCGTGCCGAGCTGCTCGACGTCTCGCAGGCGGTGAACGCATGGAAAGCCGCCAACCTCGATCTCTCCCCGATCTTCCACGTCCCGGAGTTGGAGCCCGGGGCGCTACGGCATCACGCCACTCAGCAGGATCACGGGCTGGAGCATGCACTCGATCAGACTCTCATCCAGCTCGCCGAGGGCGCTCTCGCAACCGGGGAGAAGATCAAGCTCGAGCTCCCCATTCGCAACGTGAATCGTTCCGTCGGCACGATGCTGGGCAACCGGGTCACCAGTCGCTATGGCGGCGCCGGCCTACGCGACGACACCATCGTCGTGGACTTCATCGGTTCGGCCGGCATGAGCTTCGGTGCGTTCCTGCCTTCCGGTGTCACGCTGCGGCTCGAGGGCGATGCCAACGACTACGTCGGCAAGGGTCTCTCCGGAGGCCGGATCGTCGTCTATCCACCCACCTTGGCGCCGCTCATCGCCGAGGACAACATCATTGCGGGGAACGTAATCCTCTATGGGGCAACCGGTGGTGAGGTGTACATCCGCGGGGTCGTCGGTGAGCGCTTCTGTGTCCGCAATTCGGGTGCGATGGCCGTTGTCGAGGGTGTCGGCGATCACGGTTGTGAGTACATGACCGGTGGCCGAGCGATCGTCCTCGGTGGCACCGGTCGCAACTTCGCAGCCGGTATGTCGGGCGGCATCGCCTACGTGCTCGACGAAGTAGGCGATTTCCCTACCAAGGTCAACATGGAGATGGTCGATCTCGATCCATTGGATGGCGAGGATCGAGCGTTTCTCCGCACCCACGTCGAGCGCCACCTCACCGAGACGGGCTCCGCCGTGGCCAAGCGGCTGCTGCGTGACTGGGACGCCGCCCTGCGCAGTTTCGTCAAGGTGATGCCGAAGGACTACAAGCGAGTTCTCGAAGCGGCCCGCTCCGCCGAAGAGCGCGGCGAGCCCGTGATCGACGCCATCATGGCCGCCGCTCATGGCTGAGCAGTATTGCTGGTCGCCTGGCTCCGCGTCGCTGCGCGATGGGGGACGGCGGGGCGGCCCAGGCTCCGGCTACCGCCGGACGTCGGTGTGGTCCAATCGCCGGCCCCTCCGGGGCCGAGCGAAAGCGGCGCACGGTCAGTGCCTCAGGGTACGCGGTAGGGATCTCGGTTTTTGCCGATCGGTGGCAGTCCGCATTTTCCCGATGTATGAGCCTGCAGTGGAAAGATGCAACGAAGAGAGGAGTTGCCGGTGGTGTGTGGCTTCGTCGTTGACCGGTGAATCGCGGCAACGGTTCCACCCGTATGGACCTTGTTTTCGGTACGTGCGCCGCGTGCGCTCGGGCCCGGCGGGGCCGGCGCTTGTTCCTGATTGGGTGTCGGCGGTAGCGGGTCCTCTGGGCCGCCCTGCTGTCTCTCGGCGTTGGGCAACGCGTAGCCAGAGGACAAAGCAGTACGTGCGCCGCTTGCGCTCGGGCCCTGCGGGCCCGGCGCTTGTTCCAGATCGGGTGTCGGCGGTAGCAGGTCCGCTGGGCCGCCCCGCCGTCCACTTGCCTGCGACGACGCGGAGCCAGAGGACAAATCAATAATGCCCGATCCGAAGGGGTTCATGAAGCATGGGCGGGAGCTGCCGAATCGGCGGCCGGTCGCCGAGCGGATTCGAGACTGGCACGAGGTCTATCTCGACTTTCCCAACGAGAAGCTGCGCCAGCAGGCATCGCGCTGCATGGACTGTGGGATCCCGTTCTGCAACAACGGCTGCCCGTTGGGCAACCTGATCCCTGACTGGAACGATCTCGTCTACCAGGATGCCTGGCGAGATGCGATCGATCGGCTGCACGCCACGAACAACTTCCCGGAGTTCACCGGACGATTGTGCCCCGCACCCTGCGAAGCGGCGTGTGTGCTCGGGATCAACGAGGATCCCGTCGCCATCAAACAAGTCGAAGTGGAGATCATCGATCGAGCCTGGGAGGAGGGTTGGGTCACGCCGGTCCTGCCCACTACCAAGACGGGACGATCCGTAGCCGTCGTTGGATCCGGGCCCGCCGGGCTGGCAGCTGCCCAGCAGCTCACCAGGGCAGGACACCGGGTGGTCGTTTTCGAGCGGGACGATCGGATTGGAGGGTTACTTCGCTACGGCATCCCGGAGTTCAAGATGGAGAAGCGGCATCTCGACCGTCGGCTCGATCAGATGAGAGCCGAGGGCACCGAGTTCCGAGTGAACACGGAGGTCGGAGTCGACATCCCCGCCGACCAGCTCCGCGACGAGTTCGAAGCGGTGGTCCTTGCGGGAGGAGCTACGCAATGGCGTGATCTGCCGATACCGGGACGCGGGCTCAAGGGGGTCTATCAGGCCATGGAATACCTCCCGCCGGCGAACCGCGTGCAGCAGGGCGATCTCGAGCGCTCTCCGATCGATGCTCACGGCAAGCACGTCATCATCATCGGCGGTGGCGACACCGGGGCCGACTGCCTCGGCACGGCCCACCGCCAGGGCGCCGCCTCGATCCGCCAGTTCGAGATCATGCCACGACCGCCCGACGATCGTGACCAGTCGACGCCATGGCCCACGTGGCCCCTCATGTACCGCGTGTCCTCGGCGCACGAGGAGGGCGGGGATCGGGAATACTCGATCAACACCGAGCGCTTCATCGGGGACGAGGATGACAACGTCGTCGGGCTCGAGACTCATCGGGTGGAGATGGTCCTGCATGACGGGCGTCCGAGTTTCCAACGGATCGCGGGGAGCGAGGAGACGTTTCCAGCCGACCTCGTGCTGCTGGCGCTGGGGTTCACCGGTCCGGAGTTGAGCCCCATGATCGACCAATTCGGCGTCGAGCTCACCCGCCGAGGCAACGTCGATCGGGATGAGAAATGGGCGACCAACGTCCCTGGGGTGTTCGTGGCCGGAGACATGGGACGTGGTCAGTCGCTCATCGTCTGGGCCATCGCCGAAGGGCGGGCCGCCGCAGCTGCCGTTGATGAGTACCTCATGGGCGAGACGCGCCTCCCCGAGCCGGTCGCACCCAGCTCCGCCCCGCTGCGCTGACCCCTCTCGGATTTGGGGGTGGTCCCCTATGGCCCGTGGTGCCACGATCTCGCATTCTGTCCTCATGGACAGCCATGACATCCAGCACACCCAAGATGAGCCCGAGGTGCGGCAGCCAGACATGCTCATCACCGTGGGCCGAGCAGTCATCCTGCTGGCCGTTGCGGCAGCTCTCGGGTACGTCTCCTCCGGATTGCTCTTGGTCGGTGGCGTTGCGCTCTCGGGGTGCTTCTTCTCATGCGGCGAGCCGCACTACGTCGGCGGTGCGCTGGCGGCGGTTGGGTTCTCGGTCACCACTGCGCTGGCGATCGCGGCCGCAATCGCTGCATTCGTGGACGTGACGTTCCTCCGAGTGGCGGTGCGGGTTTGGCTGGTGATCGCACCGATCACCGCAGCGGCCGCCGTGCTCATCGTGGCAGGTGTCCTGTAGCACTCCCTGGGTTGACCGGCCCCGACCGCCGCAGCCGCCGCCTTGCGCCTCTCGTCAACCGAGGGGGACGTAGCCGCTGCGGCTGACGAGTTCCTGGCCGGGGGCCGTCATGAGCCAGTCGCGAAGAAGACGGGAGCTGCTGGTCTGCGGAGCCGAGTCGGCGAGCACGGCGTAGACCTCGGTGACGAGTGGGTAGTCACCGGAGCTGATCGTCGTCACAGCGGGCTCGACCCCGTCGATGTTCAGCAGCCTGATGTCGTCGTCGGGGAGCATGTGAGTGGCGAAGTAGTAGACCGAGTAGCTGATCCCGTCGACGTCACGGCTGATCGCATCGAATGGTGCGGTCATCGAGGGGAGCATGAGGTTCGGTGCGTCGATCATGGGCAGGCCTCGCATCACCAGAGCCTCCATGAGCACTTGGCTGCCGGATGTCGGGTTGCGCGAATAGGGCTGGATCGGCCGATCGTCGCCACCCAGGTCACTCCAGTTCGTCGTGGCGCCGGAGAAGATCTCCCGAATCTGATCCAGCTCGAGCGACCCGACCGGATTCGAAGCGTTGACGAGAAAAACGAAGGCGTCGAGTGCGACCGGCTCGATGTCGTAGGCAAAGCCTGCGGCAGACGCCAGCTCCAACTCCTCGTCGTTCGGGACGCGTGCGGTGAGGATCAAGTCGGCCTCCCCGTTGGCGAGGGCGACATACGAGCCATGCGTTCCGGATGAGCGCACCACCCTGCGGAATGGCTCACGTGACCCGCCGGTCGCCGGCACGATCGTCCGGGTTGCCGTCGAGGTGTTCCATTCGCACGGCTCCTGAACGATGACGCAGACCAGCAGCGTGCGGAGAGGCAGTGTCGAGGTCGAGCCATCCAGCGCCGGAAGCTCGGGTCCGATGGCCGGGGGCTCGACCAATGCAATCCCGTCGCCACGATCGGCGCATGCGGCGACCAGCACGAAGATCGCCATGACAGGAACGAAGATCGTCTTGCCCGGTCTCATCAGCGTTGGCGCATCACGGAGCCGATGAGGCTGGCCAGGAGGGTGAGGACGAGGCTGATGACGATCATCGACGTTATGGGGATGAACACCCGTGAGTTGTCCGATTCGATGCGGATGTCACCGGGCAGATTGCCGAACCACGCCAGCAAGCCCAACCGAACGGCGACGCCGAGCACCAGCAGGGTGACGCCGGCGAGCATCAAGAGGTTGCCGAAGCGCACGAGGCGAGATTAGGAAAGGGTGGAGGCAACGGCCGCACGCACAGCGATCGTCGGCAGCCACGAGTAGGGTCCGCCCGGCTCGAGCTGGGAACAACGCTGTTTCCGCTGCGTTGTGCAGTATGCGACAATAGTACTATCTGGATAGTAGAAACCGCATGACGATGCGTGCGAGGAGTGAACTTCGATGGCGACGGTCGATATCGATCTCGGCAAGTACTCGTTGGGGTGGTCCGACGCCGAGGACTACGTCTTCAAGCCCAAGAAGGGCTTGAACGAGGAGATCATCCGCGAGATGTCGCGGATCAAGAATGAGCCCGAGTGGATGCTCGAGTTCCGTCTCAAGGCGTACAAGCGCTTCCTGCGCAAGCCGGTCCCGACCTGGGGAGGCGACGGTGCGCTCGACGAGATCGATTTCGACGACATCTACTACTACATCAAGCCGACGGAAGAGCAGGCCAAAGACTGGGACATGGTGCCCGAGGGCATCAAGCAGACCTACGAGAAGCTCGGCATCCCCGAGGCGGAGCGCAAGTATCTCGCCGGCGTCACCGCTCAGTATGAGAGCGAAGTCGTCTACCACCGCAACCGTGAGGATCTCGAGCAGCTGGGTGTGCTGTTCATGGACATGGACAGTGCAGTGCGGGATCACCCGGAGCTGGTGCGGCAGTACTTCGGCACGATCATTCCGCCGAACGACAACAAGTTCGCCGCGCTCAACTCGGCCGTCTGGTCGGGGGGATCGTTCATCTACGTACCGCCCGGTGTGCACGTCGATCAGCCGCTCCAGGCGTACTTCCGGATCAACGCCGAGAACATGGGGCAGTTCGAGCGCACGCTGATCATCGTCGACGAGGGTGCATACTGCCACTACGTCGAGGGATGTTCGGCACCCGTCTACTCGTCCGACTCGCTTCACTCTGCCGTCGTCGAGATCGTGGTGAAGGAAGGCGGCCGTTGCCGGTACACGACGATCCAGAACTGGTCGAACAACGTCTACAACCTCGTGACGAAGCGAGCCGCCGCTTACAAGAACGCCACCATGGAGTGGATCGATGGCAATCTGGGCTCCAAGCTGACCATGAAGTACCCCGCCGTCTGGCTGATGGAGGAGGGTGCCCACGGCGAGGTGCTCTCGATCGCCTTCGCCGGCGAAGGCCAGCATCAGGATGCCGGAGCCAAGATGGTGCATGTCGCCCCGAACACGACGTCGCTCATCACCTCAAAGTCCATCTGCAAAGACGGGGGACGGGCGGGGTATCGCGGGCTGGTGCGCGTCGAGCCCGGGGCCGAGGATGCCAAGAGCTTCGTCCGCTGCGATGCCCTCATCCTCGACGAGGACAGCCGGAGCGACACATATCCCTACATGGAGATCGAGGAGGCCGACACCCAGATCGGTCATGAGGCCACCGTCTCCAAGGTGGGGGAGGAGCAGCTCTTCTACCTGATGAGTCGCGGTCTCTCCGAGGAAGAGGCCACGGCGATGATTGTCGCCGGCTTCATCGAGCCCATCGTCAAGGAGCTGCCGATG
>JBFISM010000067.1:0-19240 GCA_041608535.1 Acidimicrobiia bacterium | reverse complement strand
CCCGCGGCGGCTGGTCGTGCGACGAATGGAGTGAGCACCGCTCGACGTCGCCACTGTCGGGCTGCGTGCCCGGCCGGGGAGATGCGACGGACCATTGTTCCGCAGATGTTCACGGTGTTGTTTTCTCGTGTTCAGATGCGCATGCCAGGGTGCCCTCGGTGGCCGGACGTTCCGGCCCGGAAGGAGGACACGGTGCGCAGATTCGCTGCGATCGCGATGGTCGTTGCGCTCGCCATGTCGTTTGCCGTCCCGGCACTGGCCGATCCTGGTCAGCCGAGCTTCGCTCCCGAGGTGTACGCCGACGGAGACGTCTTCGGAACGAAGGCTGCGACGGCGCTGCCGGCGCCCAAAGGCAACGAGCAGTCGTTTGACAAGCTCTTCGTCATCGTCAACAGCAACAATCCCGCCGGCCAGCTGCCGGTGGCCGAGGCGGCGCCCGGTCCCGGCTACAACGGTGGTCGGTGGGCCACGCAGACCGTCGAGTGGACTGAGGCCGGGTTTGCCGACCACGGCATGGTCCCGGTCCTGACGTCGTACGACGAAGTGATGGTGCACTACTCGCTCGGGCACCTCGATATCACCCCGGGCTCGCCCGGTGGTCCAGGGGCGCCTCCCGACTACTTCCTGTGCCCGCTGCTCCCTGTCAAGTAGCAGCTTCGTGGGCGTTCGGGGGCCGGACACCGGCCCCCGAACACGTTGGTGATCTCCCGGAGCGATCGATGGAACGCCGGCGAGAGCCGGTGGTGCCCGGGCGTTTGGGCGGAATGCCTTCTACCCCGGTGAACACGAAGCCGGGGGCGTACGCTTCGTGGTGGTGTGATGCGATCACCACAGCTGCGAGGAGGGTGGGCGATGCCATCGTATTCCGAGACGGTCGACATTCTCGAGACCGAGCTCCAACAGATCGAAGCTGTGTTTCGCCAGCTCTCTGATGAGCAATGGGAGCTGCCGACGAAGCTGGTGCCGCTGGATACCGAGCAGAAGCGCTGGACGGTGTTCGAGCTGGCGGGCCACTTCGACATTTCCATCGGTCTGACCCGTATGTTGATCGCCGATCCTCAGGATGGCCAGGTGGGTAGGGATCGGGTCAGCTTCTTCATCTTCCCCAGGTCCGAGGTGGCACCCGTTGTGTACGACTACGCCTACACCATGGTCGAAGGCAAGTCTCCCGCGGATATGGCGGACGCGCTGCACGACACCTTCTCGAAGACGATCGAGGAAGCTCGTGCCACACCCGGCGACACGATCGGGCCCGGCTATTACGCCCTCATGCGGTTGGACGAGTTCGTGCCGAGCCGTGTAGTCGAGGCTGTGGTCCACGGCATCGACCTGACCGATGCGCTGGGACGAGACCGGCTGGCATCGGACGCGGCAGTGTCGATGACGGCCGACATCCTCGACGACCTCCTGGCCCGGCGCACCGTCGCCGGGCGCCCCGCAGATCTCCAGGACGACTGGACGTGGGTCCGAGCCGCCTCAGGGCGGTCCGATCACGACGACCCGAGGCTCCCCATCATCGGTTGAGGCTGCAGGCCGTCGTCCAGCTGTCGTCGGCGGCGCGAACTTGGTCCCTCGGCGCAGCGTTCCTTTGGGTCTTCGGCCTCTGGCGCCCTGGCTATCGAGCGAGTGACCATTTCGAGTGAGCGCAAGACGGAGGAGAACCGTGAAAGCTGCTGTGCAGCATGCCTATGGAGATCCGGTGGAGGTCGTCAGTCTCGAGGATGTCGCCCCACCCCGCCCCGGTGACGGCAACGTGCTCGTGAGAGTGGTCGCAGCCGGTGTCAACTGGGCGGATCATTCGATGACGATCGGCAAGCCATACGTCATGAGATTGGGTTACGGGTTCCGCAAGCCGAGGAGGGGCATTCGGGGCAGCGACTTCGCCGGCGTGGTGGAGAAGGTCGGTGACCGTGTGACCGTCTGCAAGCGCGGCGATGAGGTGTTCGGGTGGGGAACGGCCACCTTTGCGGAGTATGCCGCCGTCGGTGCGGACCAGGTGGTGTCCAAGCCGGCGGCCATCAGTTTCGAGCAGGCTGCGGGGATAGCGATGGCGGGATGTGTTGCCCTACAAGCGCTGCGCAACATCGGCAACGTCGAGCCAGGTGATGCCGTGCTCGTGAACGGGGCCTCTGGTGGCATAGGGAGCTTCGCCGTCCAGATCGCCAAGGCCATGGGTGCCGAAGTCACCGGTGTGGCCAGCACGGCAAACCTCGACGTAGTCCGGTTCCTTGGAGCCGATCACACCATCGACTACACGAAAGAGGACTTCACCGCAGGGAGCGAGCGCTACGACGTCATCTTGGACATTGCCGACAAGCACACGATCGAGCAGCGCCGGCGGGTGCTGCATGACGACGGCACGCTCATCCCGAACAGCGGAGAAGGCGGTCCGTGGTTCGGCAGCATCGGACGCATCGTGAAAGCCCGACTGCTCTCGCCGTTCGTCGGGCACGAGCTGCATCCGTTCTTGTCGGTGGCGAAGCAGGAAGATCTGACGACGCTGCGCGACATGATCGAAGCGGGCACCGTGACCCCGGTGGTGGGCAAGACCTATTCGCTCGCCGACACCGGGGCTGCCATCGTCCATGCCGGCTCCGGACACGCTCGCGGCAAGATCGTCGTCACCATGTGAATCGTCCCCGGAGAGCGATGGCGACACGGGGTATCGATCCGAGTTCGGACGTGTGCGACCTCGTGCGGCGTCCGATTCGTCACGGTCCGGCATCGGCACGATCTGTAGCCTCACCACATGGCGACGGTGAACCGCACCCACCACGAGCGCAATACCTTTCGGGGACACCCGACGCTGGTGCAGCGTTTCCTGTTCAGCGGTGACGGCGCATCGGCGACAGCGGTGGCCGGGCTGTTGGAGGCGGCGCCGCTGGTAGGGCCGGCGTCGCTGTTCGGCTCGAGACCGGGGTCGGAGGAATCTGCGGCAACAGGGGAGCGGAGGTTGTGCGGGTTCTCCCCGGTACCCGGGTTTCGCTTCGACGTCGCCATGAGGCGGCACGAGGGCAATCGCTTTCTGGTTCGGATCAGTCAGGACGAGAGAACGAGCCCCTACCTCGAGGGCGATCTCCTGTGGCGAATCGATGACGCCACGGAGGGGGTGGTCTTCGAAGAGCAGATAAACACCCAAGTGGCGCTCGACAATGACGCCGAGCTGCTCACCGGCGCACCTCGCTCGTTACGCCGATGGCTGTTCTTTCGGCTCGGGCACGAGCGGGTGATGCGGGATCTCACCGCCAACCTCGCCGCGCTCCTGTAGCGAACACACCAGCCGACGACGACCACGTGCATTCACCCGGCTCCCGCAACCCGGTTCGTCATGCCTGCGCCGCCGCCAGGCGGGGAGTTCGCCACCCAGACGGTCGGCTTCTAGATCGAAATCGGCAGCCTGAACCCTGGCCAGCGCAAGCCGCCGGGTTGCCCCCTGAATGGCGACATCGGTGCCGGAAGCTGTCCGGAGTCGATCAACCCGGCGGTGCCGTCTGGATGGAATCGCAGCCAATGAATGTCGAGGCGTCAGCGATGCCTGTGATGCACGCCTCGATGTCGCCTGGGCTGATATTCGTGTCGGGCGCCGGAAAGTGTGAGACCAGATCCGCAAATCCATCGGAGTTGACGTCGCCGAGGTGGTCGACGTAGACCACTGCATCGGCGAGATCATGCTTCGGAGCCGCTCCGGCGAACTCGAGTGTCGTGACGTCGATGGCGGTCACCACGAAGGTATCTGATCCGAGCACCGCTATCGGAATCACTCCCTTCTTTCGGAGATTGATCGGATTTGGGAAGCTCCCAGGCATGATGTCGACATCCACCTCGATTGTTTCTGTGGACGGCACCGCCACGCCGTAGCTATTCCTTCCATCGTTGCTCACGTCACTGCAGCTGAACAGGCCTCCGCCGTCTCCTAGGCATACGAGATTCCGCTCCCCGAAGATGCGGCCGACGATTGCATCGAGATGTGAATCCAGATTCACATCAGCAAGGGCGACTGTCCTGGACTTCCCCGCTCGAGAACCCAGATCCGAGCATGCAAACCCGCCGGTACCGTCGCCCAGGCACACGGTGTTTGGTGTGACTCCCAGCCCGACCGCGTCCTGAGCGAACACCACATCGAGGTCACCGTCGCTGTTGACGTCCCCGACGTCCACTCCGAAGGAAAGGTCTGCAGCGCCCGTGATGTCGGTGCAGGTGAACGTCCCGGTTCCGTCTCCGAGGCACACCTGGTTGGGTCCCGGTGCCTTGGCGATCACCACGTCGAGATCGCCATCGGAGTCGACGTCGCCGAGTGCCACGTCGTTGCTTTCCACCGGTATGTTGGGGAGAGGCGAGCACGCAAACCCCCCGGTGCCGTCGCCAAGGCAGACGGCGTCCAGGGCGAAGACGGCATCTTGGGTGCCGTTCCCATCGAGATCACCGATCGCAACTCCCTGACCGCCGACCGGCGGGCTGCTCACTTCTGTACATGTGAGTCCACCGGTACCGTCCCCGAGGCACACCTGGCTCGATCCGGCGAGGTTGGCAAAGAGCGCGTCGAGGTGTCCGTCATCGTCGACATCGGCGACCGCCACGCCGCTCGAGTGAGACGCAGCACTGCTGACGGGTGAACAGGTGAACCCGCCAACACCATTTCCGAGGCAAACCTCGTTCGGCGCCAGCTGGTTTGCGAACACCGCATCCCGGCTGCCGTCGCCGTCGAGATCACCCACCGCAACGTCCAAGCTCGGCGCTGCTGCGGTGGACACGTCGATACACGAAAAGGTGCCATCACCGATGCCGCCACACAGTTGATTCCTGTCGAACCAGTTGGCGAAGACAACATCGAGATCGCCCACGCTGGTGGTGCCTGCCGGCGTCCTTCCCAGAGAAAACACACCTACGAGAACGATGACTGCTGTCGTACAGCTCGCAAAACGCCGCCGCCGGTTGATTTGATGCATCGCAGACTCCCTGTGCTCACCGAACCAGGGGTCGCAACTACTTGCTCGATACCAGCCTACGTCGTCGTTTGCCGGCGCGACGGTGCTAGCCGAGTCTCTCGCCCCTGATCACACGACGGCCTCATCATCTGCGCTCCATGTATCCAAGCTTGACGCCGACGTATCGATTCACCCGACTCATCGTCCGATCTCGCCAGTGCGCACACTTCGTTTGTCAGGCGGTGCCGCACAGCTCGTAGATCGTCGCCGGCTCCGAGAACCCCTTCAGCACAGCGCTTCTCCCCGCGTCGAACTCGAATTCGGCGGCGAGACCGAGGTCGCGCACGAGTTCAGAACAGAAGATCTGCTCGGGGCCCGCTGCGGCGCAGATCCTGTTCGCCATGTTCACCGCAGCGCCGAACAGATCGTGATCGTGGTCGACGGGCTCACCCGCTGCGATCCCGAGGCGCACGTCGAGATCGGGGCGTTGCCCGAATGCCGTGCGAACATCGAGTGCCCAGCGAAGCGCACGGTCCACTTCCGCAAACGCAACCATGAATCCGTCGCCGGTGTGCTTCACTTCGCGCCCTTGCCACTTGACGAGGGCGCGGCGTATGAGCAGGTTGTGCTCGGAGAGCAATGTCATGTATTCGGTCTGACCGAGCTGATCGAGCATCTGGGTGGACCCCACCAGGTCGGTGAAGCAGATTGTGCGAAATGCACTCGTCACTTCGCTGGCGTCGGCGGGATCGTGAACCTTGCCGAGGAAGCGAACGACATCCGACTCGGACACTTCCATGATCTCGGCGGGTACCTGTCCGTGCGAGGCCCGATGCGCCTGGATCATCGCTTCCCCGTCAGGAGCTCTGGCCAAACAGAACACAGATTGTGCGGCCGGATCGAACCAATACGAGAAGAACTCGACGCCGAACTGTCCTGCGACCTCCAGATCAGCCGCATGGTTCCTGGCGGTGTCCTCGGCCGTCTCCCCTGAGATGTCGTGACGGTCCATGTAGAGCGGCATTGCTTCGTCCCGCTAGCGCCTCGAAGAAGCATACGACCCATGGCCGTGGTCGGGCGGGCCGGTACAGACATCCCAAGCTGGACCGAAGAATTGCCATTTCTTCGCTCAGCTGAGCCCCGCAAAAGAGCCGCAGCAGCGCTGACTCGGCAGTCGTCACATCACCGCCGGCTCATGAGTGGTCTCCCCGATGCAGTGGGGCCTGGTGCGTCTCTGTCGTCGCAAGCGATGTTTCGAGGTCGCTGGAGTCCAATTCGTCCGTACTGTGCGCATTCCACTTCTTGACCATGGCGGCGGAGACCGCCAGGAGAGGCACCGCCAGCAAGGCACCGATGAGTCCGGCGACGATCCCGCCGGCCGTGAGCGACAGCAGGATGGCCAGCGGGTGCAGATTCACGGCTCGGGAGTAAACCATCGGTGCGACGACATCGCCGTCGAGCTGTTGCACGACCACGGTCAATCCTGCAACGAGCAGTGCGTCACCGATGCCGCCGGCGGCCAAGGCGACGAGCGCGGCTACGCCACCCGCCAGGATCGCTCCGACGAGAGGAAAGAAGGCCGCAAAGAAGGTGAGTGCGGCCAGCGACAGCACGAGGGGAACGCCGATGACAGCCAGCCCCACGCCAATCAGCACCGCATCCACCAAGCCGACAACCACTACTCCGATCAGGTATCTCTGCAATACACCCCAACCGACCTGCAAAGTGTTCTCGGCTCGGGCTTGCTGCTCGGGCGGCAGACGTCGGACGATTGCGTCTCGGAACTCTGGACCGTCTTTGATGTAGAAGAACGAGACGACGAAGGTCAGAAAGATGGCGGCGATGACCTCGACAGCGAGGACAGCTCGTGACGTCAGGCCGGTTCGAGCGAACTCGCCGGCCCGGCCGACGATTGCCTCCTCGGCTTCGTCGACCGTTGACTCATCGAGACCGAGCGGACCATCGATGAACCACGTACGGACCTCCTCGTATGACTCGACCGCGGCCGCACCGACGTCCTCGAAGCCGGTGATCAAACCCGGCACCAGCAACCATGCGACCCCAGCGACGAAAACCAGCGAAGCAAGGAGCACGGCCCACGTAGCAAGTAGCGGTGGCAGACCAACGCCCCGCAGCCACAGTGCCAATGGAGCCAGCGCAGCGGCAATCATCAAGCCCAGAAGCAGCGGGATCACGATCACCGACACCCGAATGATTGCCACCGCCAGGAGGGCAGCGACCGCTGCCACTACGAGAAGGCGCCATCCGTAGGCTGCGGAGATACGCAGCCAGCGGGGCACCGCATTGTCGCTCGGTTGTGGCCGGATCGTCACTCCGCAGGCGAATACCCGCCGGGACTGTCCTGCAAACGTCTGCCGTCACACGTCGCTCTCGTCGAGTGTGCTTGCAGCCTCGATTACGCGGCGAATAAGCACACTCGACTCATCGCCGGCATCCATCGACTGCGCGGCGCAGGTTCGAGGCGGCTTGACAAGGCTGAGATCGTGCAGGTATGTTTTTGGGAGCGCTCTCGGGAGCGCTCCCAAGGGGAGAGAATGAAGCTGACGCTGGAGGAGATCGGGAGGATGGCCGGCGTGTCGCGATCGACCGTCTCGCGGGTCCTCAACAACGAGAAGAGCGTCCGTCCCGAAGTGCGCGAGCGGGTCCAGGCCGTGGTCAAGGAGACTGGGTACCGGCCGAATGCCGCAGCTCGATCATTGGCGTCCAACCGGACCGGCGTCATTGGCCTGGTCATCCCTCACCGCGTGCACACCCTGTTCGACGATCCGTATTTCCCGCTCTTGATCCAGGGTGTGAGTCAGGCATGCAATCTTGCTGAGACGACCCTTGCGCTCTTCTTGTTTCAGACGGAAGCCGAAGAAGAGGAGCTGTACCCGCGGGTCGTTGCTTCGGGAACTGTCGACGGTGTGGTGGTCACCGCCACCAGGACCGGCGATCCGCTGCTCGCTCGACTCGCGAGTGGCGACGTCCCCTACGTCGTCGTGGGCCGACCCGATGATCCCGAGAACGTGACGTATGTGGACGTCGACAACCGGGCGGGTGCGCAGTCGGCCGCTCTACACCTGTGCAACCTCGGCTACGAACGCATCGGCTTCATTGGAGCGCCCACCAACACCACGGCCGGTCTCGATCGCCGGACCGGCTTCCTCGAAGGTCTTGCGATGTGCGGGGCCGTTCAGGACGAGCAGCTGATGCGCGAGGGCGACTACACCGAGGAGAGCGGTTATCGGGCCATGCGTTCCCTCCTCGCCGCCCAGCCCGACGCAGTCTTCGTTGCCACCGACACGATGGCAGTAGGTGCGCTCCGGGCGCTCGTGGAGTCGGAGATATCGGTACCGGCCGATGTCGGGCTTGTCAGCTTCGACGGCCTACCGCCCTCCGAACGCTCCTTGCCCAAGCTGAGCACGGTTCGTCAGCCCGTCAGTGCAACGGGCGTTCGTGCGGTCGAGTTGCTGCTCGGCTTGGTGAACGGGGACATCACAGGACCCCTTCACGAGGTGATGCCTACGGAGCTCGTGATTCGCGAGTCGTGCGGCGCAGCTCGGATGGGTGCGCCGGGCGCGCCCCATCACTGAACAGGGAGGAACCGACCAGCACACCAGTTTGACCAGGGGGAGCTCCCTACGGAAGCAAGTCAACACAACGGCAACAACTGTCGGTAAACACAAGGGATCCGACCAGGGAACATGAGAGAGGAACTCACATGAAACGAATGAGATGGCTCGCCATCGTCTTTGCATTGGCGCTGGTGGTCGCCGCCTGCGGTGGCGACGACGGAACCACCGGAGACACGGCTGCAGGCCCTGATGAGACGCCTGCAACCACGGCGGCGCCGGAGGAGACTCCGGAAACCACCGCGGCTCCTACTGAGACGACCGCAACGGAGGCGCCCGAACCGGCGGGTGACGCCGTCCAGATCCGATGGTTCGTCGGTCTCGGCACCGGCGGCAACCCAGAGCAAGTCGAGGCCCAGGAAGCAGTCGTCGAGGCTTTCAATGCATCTCGCGACGACATCGATCTGGTGCTGGAGATCGTCCAGAACGACGTTGCGTATGACACGCTGTCGACCCAGATCGCATCGGGCAACGCTCCGGACATCATCGGCCCGGTCGGTATCCGCGGCGCCAACGCCTACAACGGTCGCTGGCTCGATCTACAGCCGCTGGTCGACGCCTCCGGCTACGACCTGAGCCGCTGGACCGAGGAACAGGTAGATGTGTGGCGAACCGACGAAGGTCTGGTCGGGCTCCCGTTCGGCGTGTTCCCGTCGCTCATCTTCTACAACAAGGCGCTGTTCGACGAAGCGGGACTGCCATACCCGCCGCAGGAGTTCGGTGCCGACTATGACGGCCAGCCGTGGAACATGGACACCGTTCGTGAGATCGGCCAGTTCCTCACCGTCGATGCCAACGGCAACGACGCCACGAGCCCGGACTTCGATCCCGACAACATCATCCAGTTCGGCTTTGCCGAGCAGTGGAGCGAGCCGCAGCGCTTCGCCACCATGTTCGGTCCCGGATCGATGACGAACGACGACGGCACACCCAACATTCCCGACCACTGGGTGGACGCGTTCAACTGGCTGTACCAAGGAGTGTGGGAGGAATCCTTCATTCCGAACTCCGAGTATGAAGGCAGCGACATCCTCGCCGCCGGCAATCCGTTCGACAGCGGCAACGTCGCCATGGCGCACACGCACCTGTGGTACATCTGCTGCCTCGCCGGTGTCGGCGACAACTGGGATATCGCGGTCGTGCCCGAACGCGACGGGACGCACACGGCTGCCTTGCACGCCGATGTCTTCCGCATCCTCAACACGACCGAGCATCCAGAAGAGGCGTTCGAGGTGCTGACGTACTTGGTGGGTGAAGCCGCTCCGGACCTGCTCGACGCGTACGGTGCCATGCCCGCCGACGAGAGCCAGCAGGAGGCGTTCTTCGCCAAGCAGGATGAGACGTACCCGCAAGGCGTGAACTGGCAGGTGGCCGTGGACAGCCTGGCCTTCCCGGACATTCCCAGCCACGAGCAGGACATGCCGAACTTCCTCAAGGCCCAGGACCGTTGGGGTGCTTTCTGGAGCAACCTGCTGTCGACGCCGGGTCTGGACGTCGATGCGGAAGTGGCGACACTCCTGTCCGATCTGGAGGGGATCTACGCCGAAGCCAACTGACCGAAACATGGATCCGTGGGTGGGGTCAACGCCTTCTGGCGGACCCCACCCACATCACCACGCAGCGAGGGGAGGAGAAGCATGACCGCTGAAGTGATGGCGCCCGACGACGCCGGCTTGCGCAGAGGGAAGCAGAAGAAGCGAATCGGTCAGAACGAGCGGCTGCAGCGCCGTTGGGGTCTCATCTTCATCTCTCCGTGGATCATCGGCTTTCTGCTGTTCTTCCTGCTCCCAATGGGAGCATCCCTCGTCTTCTCCTTCCTGGAGTTCGACCTGATCCGACCCGAGGACGCCCGCTTCATCGGGCTGGAGAACTACCGGCAATGGTTTGACGATCCGCTGGTGTGGGAGTCACTCCTGGTGACGGTCAAGTTCGCGGCCATCATGATCCCGATCTCGCTGGCGTTGCCACTGGGGTTTGCCTGGCTCCTCACGTCGAAGAGCTTGTGGGCGAAGCCCTTCTTCCGCACCTTGTTCTTTGTCCCCACGATCGTGCCCTTCGTCTCCGTGGTCTTCATCTGGGGCGGGTTCTTGAACACTCAGACCGGATGGATGAACGAGTTCCTGGAGTTCGTCGGCCTTCCCGGGCCTGATTGGCTCAACTCGACGCTGTGGATCTATCCGGCGATGGCGCTGATCGGCGCGTGGGGTGTGGGCAATGCAATGCTCCTCTTCATCGCAGGTATCCAGGGGATACCCGTCGAGCTCTACGAAGCGGCCGAAGTCGATGGCGCCAACACCTGGCACAAGTTCAAGTCGATAACCGTGCCGATGATCTCACCGATTTTGTTCTACAACCTGGTTCTGGTCGTCATCTTTCTGTTCCAATACTTCCTCGTGCCCTTCGTGCTGAAGAATGGCACGGGCGATCCGGCCAACTCGACGTTGTTCTACAGCCTGTACTTCTTCAAGACGGCATTCACGTTCAACGACATGGGCTACGGCGCCACCCTGGCGTGGATGCTCTTCCTGATCATCATGCTCCTGACGGTTGTCATTTTCGGCACCGCTCGGTACTGGGTCTACTACGAGTTCGAGGGGGAGTGAGATGGCCACCGCAACCACGAACAAGCTCGAGAAGCTGACGGCGGAACCGCAGCACAGCACGTCCTCTCCTCAGATGAGGCGCTTTCTCGTCGGAGCGATCGTCACGTTCCTGACGTCGCTGCTTCTGATCGGCTATCTGTCTCCGCTGGGATACATGGCGGTCACTTCGCTCAAGGATTTGCCGATGATCTCCGATCCGGCTGCTCCGGTACTTCCTTCGCTCCCCGAGACCTTCGAGTACGAGGGCGAAGAGGTACCCGTTCTCCAGGTGCCCATCGATGGGGAGGTGCGGGGGCTTGCGCTGGTGCAACCGGGGCGCGAGTCGAGCACCTTCGTGGATCCGGCTGACCCTGATGCCGGCTTCATCGAATGGGAGGGGAGGTGGAGGCAGCTCGAGGCCGCCTACACGACGGCCCCGAGGTGGGATAACTACTCGACCGCCTGGGACACGCTCGATCTGACACGGATCTTGTTCAACACCTTTGCCATCGCAGCCATCGGCGTCGTCGGCACCCTGGCGTCATCCATCGCCGTGGCGTATGGCTTCTCCCGATTCCGGATTCCGTTCAAGAAGACGCTCTTTCTCATTCTCATCTCGACGATCATCCTGCCGAGATACGTCACGCTCGTACCCACCTTTGCGTTCTTCACGTGGATCGGTTGGACTGGCACGTGGCTGCCGTTGCTGGTGCCGCACTTCTTCGCCAACGCCTACAACATCTTTCTGCTACGTCAATACTTCCTGACGATCCCGAAGGCGCTCGACGAAGCCGCCGCCATCGATGGCGCCAGCCCGCTTCGGACGTTGGTCTCGGTGATCTTGCCGAACGCCAAGCCGGCCATCGTCGCCGTGTCCTTGTTCCACTTCTTCTTCGCCTGGAACGACTTCTTCGAGCCGCTGATCTACCTCGCTGCCCAGCCCGAGCTGCAGCCGATCTCGGTGGCAATGCAACAGTTCAACGCGCTCTATGCGCAGCAGCCGCACCTCATTCAGGCCACGGCGCTTCTGGGGATGGCGATTCCGGTGCTGCTGTTCTTCGCCGTGCAGAAAGTCTTCCTGCAGGGCGCCAGCCTTGCCGGGGTTAGTAAATGATCGAGTCGTCTCGTCCGAGGGAATGGGAGGGAATTGGGATGAACCGCCCGATAACGAGAGGGAACCGTCGCATCACGACCGCCGCAATCGCGTTGCTGCTGGCAGCAACCATGGTCGTACTGCTGCCGGCCGGACCACCATCTGCCCAAGCCGCACCGCCGGTGGGTCCGGACAAGCTGGCCGATTTCGAGGCTGGACTGCCGGGGAACTGGTTCACGTTCTTCGGCGGCAGCACGGTGACGACGACGCCGCTGACGGTCGCCGACACCGATGCGTTGGCCCGTCCGGCGCAGAGCGGCGACAACGGAATCGTTGAGGCCGACTTCAACGTCACCGACTTCGGTGGGTTCGGTGGCGAGTACGCCACGACGGCACCGCAGGACTGGAGCTTGACCGACGGCTTCAGCTTCTGGTTCTACGGCACCGGTTCCGGGCTCGCCTACCAGGCGGAGATCTCGGACAACCGGTCGGATCCCAACGCCGACACCTCGGAGCGCTTCGACTACGTCTTCACCGACGACACCGCCGGCTGGCAGCGGATCTTCATTCCGTGGTCCGACTTCACCCGGGCTACCGATTTCCAGCCGGGCGGGGCCCCGGACGACGGCTTCACGCTGACCGAGATTTGGGCGTGGGCCATCGTGCTCCCCCAGGGCGTGGACACCGTGTATTTCGACGACTTCGGCATCGAGAATCACGTGATCGACGACTTCGACGACCTGGCCCCCGGCGCTATGCCCATCGGAGCGGATGCTGCGACGGGCGTGCCGGTCGGCTACTTCACGTTCAGCGATGGCAGCCCCGTGGGGATCGCCAACGAGGCGGCGCCGCCGTTGAGCTTCGAGTACGGAACGCCGAACTCGGCGATCGCCACGACCATGACCGTGGGCTCCTTCGCCGGGTTCATCCACAACTTCTCCAACGATGCGCTCGACACGTGGACGCCCCAGGATTGGTCTTCCTACGCAGGGTTCGCCTTCTGGCTCTACGGCCAGAACACCGGCACCGATCTCTTCATCGACCTGATTGAGAATCGCAACCCCGGTTCGACGGGCGACGACGCCGAGCGGTGGTCGGTGGCGCTGGTGGATGACTTCAGCGGCTGGCGGTACTTCGAGTTCTCCTTCGATGACTTCTTCCGCAAGGACATCGGCAACGGAGCTCCCAACGACGGCTTCACTCGCCAGGAGATGCACGGCTGGGCATTCGGCGCCCTCAACACCGACGGCAACGAGTACACGTGGTACTTGGACGGGGTGAGCTTGTTCGGCTCTGCGGGGTCGATTCCCCTCAACGTGGCCTTCAGCCAAGGCATCTTCAACGTCGATGAGGGCACCACGGGGAACATCACTGTCAAGCTGAACCGCCCGATGGTCGACAGCGACCCGGATGCGGTGAGCGTCGACTACACCACGGAGCCCGCGACGGCCGAGGCGGAGCGCGACTACACGCCCGCCAGCGGAACGTTGACGTTCGTGAAGGGCGGCCCGCAGGAGCAGAGCTTCTCGATCCCCACGGCGGACAACAACAAGTTCACCGGCACGCTGCGGGTCGTGCTGCGTCTCTCCAACCCGGTCGACGTCGAGCTCGGCTTCATCCGGCAGTCCTCGGCGCTGATCATCGACAACGATCCGTACGACCCGAACCTGCTCGACGACTTCGAGCTGTTCCCCCACCTCTGGGAGGCAACGGACAACGTCACGCTGGCGAACCCCGAGTTCACCCCGGGTGACCCGCTAGCCGTCCCCGGCCAAGGCGACTTCGAGGGCGTGCTGGAGGCGACGGTCCCGCGCAACGTCGACATCGCCGTCGAGGGGCCGGTGTGCAACCAAGGCAACGGCGTCGTGCCAATCATCCTCTACGGCACCCCCGACTTCGATGCCACCACCGTGGACCACACGACGGTGTCGATGGGGAACGCAACCGAGACCCACGTCAACAAGAAGACGGGGGTCGCGGTGCGTCACGAAGAGGACGCCAACGGCGACGGTCTCACCGACCTCGTCTTCCACTTCCGCTTCAATGAGAGTGGTCTCCCGTGCGACCCCGACGTGGTGCCGTTCAACGGATCCACCTTCGATGGTCAGCCGATCACCGCAGGTGGCTCCGACGCGAGCTTCGGTCGCGACTTCCCGCTCGGGCAGGACTGGTCGGGCGCAGAGGCGTTGAGCTTCTGGTACTACGGCTCCGGGGATGGCGATGTCATCACCCTCGAGGTGAAGGACAATCGCGCCCCCGATCCGGGTCCGGACGGCTGGGAACTGGCCTGGAGCGACGAGTTCAACGATCCCGCCGGCACGCCGCCGAACCCGGAGAACTGGGGATACGAGATCGGCGACGTGACTCCGGATGGTAAGAACGGCTGGGGCAACGAGGAGCGTCAGTACTACACCGACGATCCCGCCAACGCCGCCATGGACGGCGAGGGCAACCTGGTCATCACCCTTGCCGAGGCCGACGGATCGCTCGAGTGCTACTACGGCACCTGTGAGTACACCTCGGCCCGGCTGCTCACGCAGGAGCGCAAGGAGTTCACCTACGGGCGCATCGAGTCGCGACTGCGGGTGCCCAACGGGGGCGATGGCCTGTGGCCGGCCTTCTGGAGCCTCGGTACCGACATCGTGCGCAACCCGTGGCCGGCTGCCGGCGAGATCGACTTCATGGAGTACGTGAGCCGGCTGCCCAACGAGATCTTCGGGACCATCCACGGACCCGGGTACTCGGGCGGCGCCAGCTTCGGCGGCATTTGGGACTTCGGCGAACCGGTGTTCAACGACTACCACACGTTCACCGTGGAGTGGGAGCCGAACCTGATCACCTGGTACGTCGACGGCATCCAGTATCACCAGGCCACGCCGGGTGACGTACCGGGGCCGTGGGTCTTCGACAAGCCGTTCTTCCTCCTGCTCAACTTCGCCATCGGCGGCAACTTCGGCGGTTCCATCGACCCGAACCTCGAGCTCCCACAGGAGTACACGGTGGACTACGTCCGTGTGTTTTCGGCGCCCGATACGGCGGAGCGGTTCGAGGCAACCTTCGTCGACGACGTCGCCGGCTGGCAGCAGGTGTCCATCCCGTTCACCGATCTGGTGCGCAGCGCCGAGCAACCCGCCGGCGCACCCAACGATGGGTTGACGCTCAGCGACGTGTGGGGCTACGGCTTCCAGTTGCCCGACGCAGGAACGGCGACGGGCTCGCTGCTCCTCGACCAGGTGCGGCTGGTCCCCTTGCCGCCACCGACCGAGATCGTGGTGACGAACCTGAACGACAGCGGCAGCGGTTCGTTGCGGAAGGCAGTCACCGACATCGCCGACGGTGGAACCATCACCTTCGATCCGGCGCTCGCCGGAGGGGCGATGAACCTGTTCGGACCCATCGTGACGAGCCGGGACGTGACCATCGACGCAGGTGATGCCCCCGGCATCTCGATGAACGGGCAGGCCACGGATCGGGTGCTCATCGTCGATGCGGGCGCCAACGTCAGCGTGTCCCACGTGGCGATGACGAACGGGTTCGGGTTCCAGCTGGCCGGGTGTGTGCTGAACAACGGGTCGTTGATCCTGGATCACGTCACGGTCACCGGATGCTCGATGACGACCGACGCCGGCGACTTCTGGCAAGGCGGCGCCGGCATCTACAACGGTGAGTTCGCCACGCTCGACTTGATCGACAGTACGGTGGCGGACAACGACTCCGGCTGGGCAGGCGGTGGCGTGTTCAGCTTCTTCAACACGACCACCAACGTCGTGCGGAGCACGATCAGCGGCAACGTGGCCACCGACGTGGGCGGCGGTTTCCGCACCCTCGGCGAGGTCAACGTGGTGAACTCGACCATCAGCGGTAACACGTCGACGGCGTGGCACGGTGGGGCGATGTTCATCACCGACGGGGTTGCCACCTTGACGAACACCACGGTGACCGGGAACACGGCTGTGCCCGCAGGCACGGCCGGTGGGTTGTTCGTCGGCACGTTCACCGACGCCAGCGCCACGCTCAACCTGCAGAACACGATCGTGGCCGCCAACGGCGAGTTCGGCTGCTTCCTGGCACCCTTCGGTGCAGGTGCGGTGGCCCTCAACTCGCTGGGCAACAACGTGTTCACCGATGGGACGTGCGACCCGGTCGGCACCGACCAGGTCGTGGCCGACGCCGGGCTCGATGCGCTCGCCGACAACGGCGGACCGACGCTGACGCATGCGTTGCAGGCCGGGAGCGCAGCCATCGATGCGGCCGACGTTGCGGTCTGCCCGGACACCGATCAGCGGGGCGTCTCCAGAGACGCCGCGTGCGATGTCGGATCGTTCGAGTTCGTTCCATGACGCAAGCGGGTGCGGTTGCACAGATTGGCACTCCGGTCGGGATGTGGATGTCCCGACCGGAGTCCGTTGTGATGAGTGCGGAGCCGGTGCCGTGACCGTGCGGAGCTGGGATGTCGGCGTCATCGACGAGATGACGCTCGCCGAGAAGATCGGTCAGATGACTCAGGTCGAAAAGGGCAGCATCACGCCTGCTCAGGTCGCCGACTACGCCATCGGATCGGTTCTCAGCGGCGGTGGTGGCAACCCGTCTCCCAATGATCCCCAATCGTGGAAAGACATGGTCGGGTCGTTCGTCGAGGCGTCGCGGGAGTCGCGTCTCGGTGTCCCGATCGTGTACGGCGCCGACGCGGTGCACGGCCACAGCAACGTGCGCGGCGCCACGATCTTTCCACACAACATCGGTTTGGGCGCCGTAGATGACGTGGACCTGGTCAGGAGAATCGGGCGGGCGACCGCTCTCGAGATGGCAGCCACCGGCGTGACCTGGACCTTTGCTCCCACGGTGGCGGTGCCGCGAGACATTCGGTGGGGACGAACCTACGAGGGTTTTGGGCGCAGCACCGAGCTCGTGGCTCGGCTGGGTGCCGCCATGGTGCAAGGCCTGCAGGACGATCCGGCGCATCTGGGCGTCGCTGCCTGTCTCAAGCACTACGTCTGCGACGGCGGCACGTCTTGGGGTTCGGCAAGGTGTCCCGATTGGGTCGAGTGGTGGCGTGAATGGGGTCCGGAGTGGCACATCGATCAGGGCGACACCCGGGTCGACGAGGACGAGCTCCGCAAAGTGCATTTGCCGCCTTATCGCGCCGGCATCGCAGCCGGAGCTCACACCGTCATGGCCTCGTACAGCTCATGGAACGGCGCCAAGCTCCACAGTCACCGATATCTGTTGACAGACGTGCTGAAAGGTGAGCTGGGGTTCGATGGCTTCGTGGTGACCGACTGGATGGGTCTCGATCAGATCGATCCGAGCTACGAGGACTCCGTCGTCGCTGCGCTGACCGCAGGCATCGACATGGTCATGGTGCCATTCGACTTCGAGCGGTTCATCACCGCGACGATGCAGGCGGTGACGGATGGCCGTATCCCACTGGCGCGCATCGACGATGCCGTGCGCCGGATCCTCACCGTGAAGCGATCGATCGTGCCGGCGGGCGATGCTTCCGCGGGCCCAGACATCGAGGTGGTCGGCGCACCCGAGCATCGCGCTCTCGCAGCGGAGGCGGCGAGAAGAAGCGCCGTGTTGCTCACTGACGACGGGACGCTTCCGCTACGCCCGGTGCCAGGGGAGTTGGTGCTTGCCGGTGCGGCCGCCGATGACATCGGGCTGCAATGTGGAGGGTGGACGGTGGAGTGGCAGGGAGCGAGCGGCCCCATCACCGCAGGCACCACGTTGCGCCAAGCGTTGGAGGTGACGACGGAGCTTCGCTATCTCGCCGATGGGCGAATCCCCGAGAATGATCGAGTCGCGGTCGGGTTGGTGTGTTTGGCCGAGGACCCGTATGCGGAGGGTCTCGGCGATCGAGCGGTTCCCACGGTGCGCACGCAGGACCTCGTGGTGTTCGACAGGATGCGAGCCGCGTGCGATCGGCTCGTCGTGGTGATCTTCTCAGGACGCCCGCTGGTCATCCCAGAGATTCTCGCCGGCGCAGACAGCGTTGTGGCGGCGTGGCTTCCGGGGAGCGAGGCTACGGAGCTGGCCGGATTGCTCCTCGGCCGGTTTGCATTCGAGGGTCGACTACCGCAACCCTGGCCGGGACGAGCCGCCGACCTCGACACCTCCGCGGCAGATTGGTCATATCCGGTAGGCCACGGACTCGCCGCGAGGGGCGCCGTCGACGAGAGAGCAAGACACCCGGAGGTCGTGGAATGACGGGCGGTTTCACGACGGTGCCGCGGAGGCGTGCTTCGGGCCGCGCTGCACGGTTGTCGCAGATCGGGCTCGCACACATCAGGACGTCACAAACCAGGTTGGAACAAACCGGCCGGCGCGCGGCGAACGCCTGAGTCGAGTAGCAACGATGGCGAAACACGAAGAAACGCTCGCGGACCGCGACGAAGGTCTCATCGAGCTCGACGGCACCGAGTTCTACGTCATCCCGCGGGCCGATGAGCTGGAGCCGTTCCTGATGAGTCTGGTCAGCGACTCAGATCTGTGGTGCTTCATATCCAGTTCGGGCCCACTCACCGCTGGTCGCCGAGATGCGGCGACTGCGCTGTTTCCCTACGAGACAGACGACCGACTCCACCTGGCAGCGGGCAACACCGGTCCGGCAACGGTCATCCGTCTCGAGGACGGAGAGACGCAGCAGGTTTGGGAACCATTCGGACCGTGCCCCAGTGGAGGGAAGGTGAGGCGCGCCATCGCCAAGTCGGTGCTGGGTCATGTCGTGCTCTTCGAAGAGGTCAACGACGACCTCCGCCTGACGCTGCGCTACAGCTGGGCTGCTTCGGAGCGCTTCGGGTTCGTGCGCAGAGTGTCCCTTCGCAACACCGGTGACGTCGTGCGCACTGCTGTGGTCGCGGACGGGATCGTCAACGTCTTGCCACACGGGCTGGTACCTGCCCAGTACCTCACCATGAGCAATTTGACGAATGCGTATCGTCGCAGTGAAGTCGTTGGTGGCCCAGCCCACCTCGTGCTCCACACACTCGAGGCGCACATGAT
>JBFISM010000066.1:0-19247 GCA_041608535.1 Acidimicrobiia bacterium | reverse complement strand
CAGCCGGGCGAGAAGGCTGGGTGGCTGTGCGACGTGGTCGGCCGGCTGCGATCCCCAGATGTCCTGACGCTTCACGGCCACTGCATTGCCGGCGGCTCGCAAACCGATACCGAGTGCTGCGAGGGCGTCGCTACTCCGGCGAGTGAGTCGAGCGGGCTGCCGGCGACGAAGAGGAACACGCACACACTCGTCACCGCCGTGAGTGTGTGGATGAGAGCAGGCAGCGTGCGTGAACGAGTCTCCTCCGTGGCGAGCGCATCCCGTTGCGCCGCGGCAAAGCTGTGGTGTCGGACGGATTCGGCGATCGGCAGCCCAACTGTGTGGTGAGGATCGCTGGCGAGTTGATCGAGCCGCCACGGGTACTCCGGTTCGCCGGGACGGGAGTGGATCCGGTAGCGGCCACAGCGCAGCACGCCATCGACTTCGGTCCACGTGAGGTGCACCAACCGATTCTCGCAGTAGCCGATCGGTGATGGCACCGTTGTTCGTGGTGCGTTGATGGGTTTCTCCGATGAGGGTACGAGGCGGCTGGATCGAGTCTTCCTCGACGGAGGAAGCGAGGTGACCAATGCCATGTTCGGCGACACGTGCGGCAACTCGACGAGGTCCCGTCGCAGCGCGAGGCTCAGTGATATCGCAGCGATGCAAGGTGGGCGCCCACCCGAGACGCCCACCTTGCCCGTCACACCGGCTACCGGCCGTCAGGGACTCAGGTCAAACCGTCCGACCAGCGGTTCGTGGTCGCTCCCAAACGATGGGCTCACCCGGGGGAAGTCGACGTTGACGTGCACGATGTCGAACTCCGATGCGCTCGCCAGATTGTCAGTGACCAGCATGTGGTCGAGCACCTGGGAGTTGCCCTCGAAGTTGAAGGTGTACACGTTGTCGTCGGTCAACCCGTCGATCAGGTTCGTCAGCACCTGGTCGGGCCCGGGCAGGATGTCGGTGATGTCGTCGGTGAACTCCATCGTGTTGAGGTCACCGGTGACGATGATCCGTCCCGACTTGCTGGCGTGGAACTCGTTACCACGACCCTCGTCCAGCAGTGCGTCGACCACCTCGTTGAGTGCCGCGGTCTGCGCCGCCCGCTCTGTCTCGCCGGCCTGGATGAACGGCTGGATCCCGCCGAACACCGGCGACGACCCGAAGCGGGAGGTCAGGTGGTTGTTGATCACCGTGAACTCCTTGCCCCGGAACTTGAACGTGGCCACCAGCGGGTCGCGGGTACCGGCGAACGCATTGGGCTCGGAAACGCCCAGATCCGTCAGATTGGCCGGCGTCAGCGACATGAAGTCGAGCAGCGTCACCCGATCGGCGTTGTACAAGAACGCATTGCGGATGTTGCCGCCCGGCGCACCCCCGGACGTGTTGTTGGCCGGCGCCACGTCGAAGAAGTCGTACGTCGGTCCGCCGGCGGCGGCTATGGCGTCGACCAGTTTCTGCATCGTCTGAGTGGCGTCGGTGGTGCCGTCGTTGATGGTTCCGTTGTTGTCCTGGATCTCCTGTACGGCGATCACGTCGGGTGAACCAAGGTTGTTGGCGATATGGTCGGCGAGCGTCGCCCGCTGCGCATCGTCCGCCGACGTGGCATCCAGGTTGAGGACGTTGTAGCTGGCGACCGTCACTTCCTGCTGGACCGGAACCAGGTCCGTGGTCTCGAGGCCCAGACCGCCGGGGACCTTGACCGTCACCACATCCGTGGCGATCACCTCGAAGTTGCCGAAGCTGTAGCCGACGACGCCGGTGACGTCGTTGAGCCGGTCGCCCACAGCGAGCGCAGGCACCGGGGCGCCACCCGAAATGGTCGGATCGAACTGGATCTGGACCCGCTCCGGGTTCTGATCGCCCGTGTTGGTGGGCGACGGCTGCAGGTTGATGCCGCCGCGGGCCGTCCGAGCGTCGGCCGGCGCGATGTTGGCGCCGTTGTTGGTCAGCGTGAACATCTCGCTGCTGAACGGGTTGAACGTGCGGGTGCCGGAGACGGCGACCGGGTCTTCGACAGTGACCAGCATGCCTTCGAGGCTTTCGTAGAAGTCGATGCCGTCGTTGGCAGGGTCGAACGTGCTCGTCCCTCCGCCGCCCGGGCAGAAGGAGGGCTGCAGGTTGACGGGCTCCTCGTCGCTGCTGATGACATCGACCGCCGGCGGGATGCGTCCACTCGTGCCGATCACCTGCGGGGCCGGGATCGGATGAACTGGTCCGGAGTTGATGGTGGCCGGGAACGACATCTGGGTTGTCGACAGGTTGCCGGTGCCGCATCCGCCGGGCACGAACTCGGTGACCGTGTCGGTGATGCGAACGAAGTCGCCAACAGCGGGACAACCGTTGCAGAAGTTGCCGGCAAAGACGAAGAGGCCGTCCGACGTGTTCGGGTTGCCGTCGCCGAAGGGGTCCTGCACGTAGTAGCCGTTGAACGCTACGGCCGTGACGACACCTTCGGTTGTCACGCTGACACCTTCGAAGGGCGACGTGTGGGCGGTGCCTTGAATGGCGTAGATCGGTGTGTGGCCACCGGCCCGGGCCGGTGTTGCGACTAGTAGCGGCAGCAGGGCCGCCACCATTGCGACGATCGCCCAGATGGCGATCGTCTGCCTGTTCCTGCTCAGTTGCATGACTCCCTCTCCTCCCTGACGACACGTCCATAGGCGCGGCCGTCGGATGCAACGTGTTCGTGTGGGTGGGAAGGCTGCCGGGTGTCCGGGTCCGCTCCTCGGCGGCCAACCCCGGTTGCGTCACTCGGACGGCAGCGGCGAACAGTCAGCCTCGGATCCGGACAGACGATCGTCTCCCCACGCTGCGACACTGGTCTCCGCGAGCTGCGCCCCCCTCCTTGAACCCTGGGCCGAATCTACACACCTGGCCCGTCCGATGTCCGGCATCGCACATCGACAGAGGCTCCCGACCTCGATGGGAGCTTTGAGCTTGGCATCCTCGAGCGAGCGGGAGAGGCTGTGACCGTCTCGTGTGGCGAGCGGGCGCAAGCCTCGGCTCCTGTGATTCATCCCCGCCCCCGGGGAAGGAAACGCCACGCACCGCCGGCTCTAGGCTTCGTAAGCGTCCGGTGTCGGCTTGACCGGCCGATGCAGCCAACGGGGTCGACGCAGATTGCCGGGCCCGGGTCCGGGACGGGTCTTGGTGAGCCACTCCCGGTAGACCTCGGTGGATCGGTCCGTATCGACGAATACGTCGCCGTAGCGATCGTCTGGCTTCGCCGCTTCGAGCCGCACCCGCTGGTGCCAGCAGTGCATCCCGGACACGGGATCGGGGTGCACCGGGAAGGTGAGGTTCTGGTTGACACCGGCGTCCTGCCACCAGATCCGCTCACTGTCCGGGTCGCTGCTCGTGAAGGGGCGGATTCCTTCCTTCTGCCGCAGCATCCAGCCGCTCCCACTTCGAGTCAAGTCGACGAGAGCCGAGCTCCATCGTTCGTTGCCCATCGCATCGCTGAGCCGCCACCTGCCGAGGTGATGCGATGCGGCGACGACCCCGGGGCGGATGCCCTCGGTGCGCCAGGCCCGCATCACGAAGTAGCCGATGTCTGTGGTGATGCGGACGAGATCTCCGGTCTCGAATCCCAACGCATCGGCATCCCCCGGGTACATCCACAGCGGATGTCCGTGCGAGATCTCGTACAGATACTTGGCGTTGCCAGATCGGGTGTGGATGAGGGTTGGCAGCCGGAAGGTGGGCAGCAGGATCCGCTCGTTGCCCTCGAGGTCGAGATCTCGCCAGTGGACATGGGTGCGCATGTAGGTGGGAATCGAGACGTCGCCCCATCCCCAGTCGGCGAGAGTGGATGAGAAGAACTCGAGCTTTCGAGACGGTGTGGGCCACCCCACCTTGGATTCGCCGTCCACCACAACACCCCTGTCGGGTGGCGCCGATCGCTCGTGCACTTCGTAGATGTCGCTCTCGATCTCGACAGCGCCGTATTTGCGCATGTATTGCAGTGGGGTGATTCCCTCTGCGGCCGCCTTCTCCGGAAGCCCGGGCACGGAATTGTCGAACATCCATCCGTAGTACTCGTCCATCGACACGGGACGGGACGGGTCGTTGGGGGATTCGAACCACTTGCGAATGCCGAGCGCCCCATCGGGATCGACACGCCAGGAGAGATCGATCCAGAACTCGGACTCCTCCCAGACCTCGCCGGGGTTGGCCTCGTAGGTTCTGTCGAAGCGTTTGCCTTCCCGCTCTCCTGCCACCCGCAGCACGGGTTGGCGGAAGCCAAGCCAGGTGGCAGCGTGAGTCTCGTACGAGTGTGTGTCGTGTCGCTCGGAGGCAACCCCCATCGGCAAGACGTAGTCCGCAAACCAGGCGCTCTCCGACCAGGTCGGCGTGAGAGCCACGTGGAGACCGATCTTCTCCTCATCGGTGAGCACCTCGAGCCAGGAGAAGCCGTCGGGGTTGGTCCACATCGGGTTGTACACACGAGTGAAATACACATCGAGCTTCCCTCGGCCCTCCTTGAGGAAGTGGGGGAGCAGGATCGACATCTCGTGATGGGCGAGCGGGTACTCGATCGGCCACAACAGCTCGTTCCAGCGAGAATGCGGCGGCGGGGTGTTCCAGTGCTCCGGTTTGAACTTGTCCCAGGTGTTCGGTGAGGTCCCGCCCCGGGTGCCCACCGAGCCGGTGAGCACCTGGAGGAACCACAGACAGCGGGCGACCTGCCAGCCTCCCTCGTTGCCCGACCCGGCCGATCGCCAGTTGTGGGAGGCGAAGCGGTTGCCGGCATCGGCTATACCCTCGGCGACGGATGCGATTCTGGCGGTGTCGACCCCCGATTCCTCGGCGGCGAATTCGAGGGTGTAGCCGGCGTAGGTGTCTTTCAGATGATCGATGAACGTCTCGACCGTGCGCGGGGCGTCGGGCGCTCTGGCGGCGAGGGCCTCTTCCCAGTTGACCCAGCGCCGGATGAAGTCGCGGTCGATCGCATCCCACTGCAGGAGCTGGTTGGCGATGGCGAGGAGAATCGCCGGCTCAGTGCCGGGCCACGGAGACAGCCAGATGTCCGACATGGATGCCGTGTTGGAGAGGCGGGGGTCGATGGTTGCGAGCTTGGCGCCACCCTGCTTGCCCTCCATGATTCGCTGCGCATGTGGGTTGAAATAGTGGCCGGTCTCCAGATGTGCCGAGAGGAGGAGGATGAATCTCGCATTGGCGAAGTCCGCCGACGGCCGGTCATGACCCATCCACGTCGCATATCCGACGCGTGCCGAGCTGGAGCAGATGTTGGTGTGGCTGTTGTGGCCGTCGACACCCCACGCCTTGAGCGTGCGGTCCATGAATCCGTCCTCGCCGGGACGACCAACGTGGTACATGACCTCGTCATGCCGACTTTCCTGGAAAGCCGTGCGCATCCTGGCGGCGATCACATTCAGGGCTTCTTCCCAGCTCACCTGCTCCCACCGTCCCGAGCCGCGTTCGCCGACCCGACGGAGCGGGTGGAGAATCCGCTCCGGGTCGTACATCTGGTTGATGGTCGCCGGGCCTTTGGCACAGTTGCGCCCTCGGGAGCCCGGGTGAGCCGGATTCCCCTCGAAGCGACGGACCTGCCCGCTGTCCTTGTCGACGTACGCAAGGAGCCCGCACGCTGACTCGCAGTTGAAGCAGGTCGTGGGAACCAGCCGGAATCGATTCTTCTTGCGGGTGGGCCAGGACTTGGCGTCGTATTCCGTCCAGTCGTCCCACATCTCGGGAGGCGGGAAGTCGGTCAGCTCGGTGCCCGGCAGCAAGCGTTCGATGGGAGTTTCGTGGGAGGTCACGGCTTCACTTTCACGACAGTGGCACGCTCTGGCCCGCACGGACGAACGCATCGTCGGACATCCACAACCCGAGCATGGTGGCTATTCCGGCGGCGGCACCGACGATCACGGACCCGATGGCGAGGGCGGTGATCGACAGCGCACCGGCGGCGACGACTCCAAGCCCGAGACCACCAAACCACCATTGGGTCGAATAGTGGCCATCGATGAGATGGTGCATGGCTTCCTCGATGTTGCGGGTCGGATGTTGCGAGCTGCGCTCCACGACCAGGATGAACCCGAGCACGATGACACCAACCAGCATGGTTCGGGTGGCGGTGGTCAGCAGCACGCCGTCGGACATCGACAGCACGAGCGCTGCGACCATCGTTGCGCCACCACCCGCGGCGAAAGCGCCGGCGATCATGTGCCACAACAGCGATGGGCTCTGCCACAAGTCTCGAGCCTCTGCCTGACCGAAGAGGAACGCCGTGTATCCCGCTACTGCCAGCCCAACTACGGCGGCTATCCAGATCACGGCAGTCAGGGCTTCGGTGGCATTGGCGACTCCCAGGACGAACCACACGGCGAGCACCAGCGCATAGGCACCGAGGATCCAGGCTCCCCGGACCAACCACGAACCCGGGTTGCCCTTGGTGAGCAGGTAGAGGAAGCGGTCGGGTCGCTTCAGATCCCAGACGAGTAGCACGCCGGTGAGCGCCAACATGGCGCCGGCGACCACCGGGGCACCGATCCGGACCCACCCCGAGTCGGTGGTTCCTCCGACGGCGAGATACAAGGCCAGAACGATGGCGACGCCGGCGGCGATGGCCTTGGTGAGAAAGTAGCTCGAGACCCGCCAGCCCCACGGCATCGGATGGGTGTTGTTGTACACCACCCGCGCCGGTGCATCGGGCGATTCGTAGCGAATGGTGGGACCCGGCGCTTCCGGCTTCGTCGGTGACAGGTCGACGGCGAGCCAGTTGCCGACCGGGTCCTGCCAGAGGCCACCGTCGCCGGGGTTGGAGGCAGCCAGGGGATCGAGGTTGGCCTCCTCGGCGCCTCTGTACCAGAGGTTGGGGCGGGTTCCCTGCTCCACGGCGCGCTGGCTCAGCCTCTCCGTCTTCACCATCTGGGCGATCTTGGTTGTTGGATCATCCAGATCGCCGGCGATGATCGCCTGCTCGGGACAGACGACGACACAAGCCGGTTGCAGACCCACTTCGATCCGGTGTGTGCAGTAGTTGCACTTCTGTGCGGTGTGGTCGCCCGGGTCGATGTACAGAGCATCGTATGGGCACGCCTGCATACAGCTCTTGCAGCCGATGCAGCGGTCGGTGTCGAAGTCGACGATCCCGTCGTTGCGCTTGAACAGTGCCGAGGTCGGGCAGATCTCGACGCAAGGTGCGTCCGTGCAGTGGTTGCACCGCATCACCGAGAAGAATCGTTTGGTGTCGGGCCACGCGCCCTTCTCGATGTACTTCACCCAGGTGCGGTTGACACCGAGGGGTACCTCGTGCTCGGTCTTGCACGCCACGGTGCAGGCGTGGCATCCGATACACGTCGTCTGGTCGATGATGAACCCGTACCGCATGCGGACCCGGACCTTACCGAGCCTGGCCCAAAGCGGTGCGGAGCTGGACCGATTTGGAGCCGGCCCCCACCCTCACGACTTGACCAGCAAGAAGTGGAACTCGCCTTCGGTCTCGAACTGCTCCTTCAAGGCGTGCCCCATGTCGTCGGCCCATGCGGGTACGTCCGAGCACGACCCACGATCGGTCGAGATCAGTTCGATGGTTTGTCCGCTGTCGGCTTGCATGATGGCTTGGGACAGCTTGATGACGGGCATCGGGCACTGCATCCCGCGTGCGTCCACGGTTATGTCGGCCATGTCGAGTCCTTTCTGCGCTCAGATGAAGAGGCTGATCGATGCCTGTTTCATCAAGCTGATCGCCGAGCCGGCGCCGGCCGGGTCGTCCAGTCCATCGATGAGGTCGGCGTGATCGAGTCCCATGAGGTCCATGGTCATCTGGCAGGGCCACAGCTTGACTCCCATGTCCTGAGCGAGCTCGAGCAGCTCTTGCACCGATGCGACTTTGTGCTTGTCGGCCAGGTCCTTCATCATCCGCGCTCCCATGCCGCCGAAGTTGAGCTTGGACAGACCGAGGTGATCCGGCGCCCCCTTGTTGAACACTGACAACATCTTCTGCCGCCAGTCCGCGCCGGTGACACCGGCATCCGGCTTCTTGAGTATGCCCAGCCCCCAGAACGTGAAGAACACCGTGACGTCCATACCGTACGCCGCGCCGGTGGTGGCGAGAATGAGCACCGGCCACGCCTTGTCCAAGTCACCCGAGGCTGCGATGAGGACCATCTTCTCCCGCTCGGGTGCGGGTTCCTGTTCCGCAGCTGCCGGGCTCTCGGCTACCTCCGCCGTCATGTGATTCCTCCTCGGTGTGACGCATCGATAGATGCGCATGCATGCATCTTCATCGAGTCGCCTCCCGGCTGTCAAGCAGCCGTCGTCTCGAGTCGTGCGATCGGGGTCCGTTGTGCCATAGTGGGGCCATGCGCGCCACGAAGGAAGAGTTGTTCCAGCTGCATGCCAGCGTCTGCAAGGGTCTGGCGGACCCGAAGCGGCTGCTCATCATCGATGCGCTGCGCGATGGCGAGCGCAGCGTCACGGACCTGTGCGACGAGCTGGATATCCCACAAACGAACGTTTCGCAGCACCTCGCCGTGTTGCGAGAGAAGGGTCTGGTCCGGGCGCGCAAGGATGGTCAGTGGGTGTTCTATTCGCTGTCATCGCCGAAGATCATCGTGGCGGTGGATCTGTTGCGCGACGTGATGGCCGAGCAGCACGCCCTCGCCTGAGAGAGCCATCCACGCAACAACCCGACGTCACACCGGTCCTCACCGCGGCAGAAACCGAGCGCTGTTGGAACATGCATGGTTGCGCATGTATGGTTGGGTCGACGCACGGAAGAGCAGCACCATGGATGTCGTCCCCATTTCCACGCCGGGTCTCGGCGATACCAGCTACGTGGTGAACCACGAGGAGGTCTCCCTCATCGTCGATCCGCAACGCGATGCGGAGCGATTCGTCGCCGCCGCCACCGGGGTGGTCACCCACGTGTTGGAGACCCACATTCACAACGACTACATCTCCGGGGGCCGCACCGCAGCCGGCGTCTCCGGTGGTGAACTCGTGCTGCCCGCCGCATCCGGAGCCGCATTCGCCTTCACACCGGCATTTCACAACGAGGCGCTGCACGCCAACGGACTCACCATCCGGCCGCTGCACACTCCGGGTCACACACCAGAACACGTGGCCTACGTCGTGCATGTCGACGAGGTTCCTGCGGCAATCTTCACCGGCGGCAGCATGCTCGTCGATGCCGCCGGGAGGAGCGACTTGCTGGGGATGGATCGGGCGGAGCAGCTCGCCAGGTTGCAGTACTGGTCGCTGCAGCGTCTCCTCGAGCTGCCCGATGACGTCGCCGTGTACCCAACCCACGGTTCTGGCTCCTTCTGTTCATCCACGGTTGCCGTGTCGACGACGTCGACCATCGGAGAGCAACGTCAGTCGAGCCCGGTCCTCCAGTACGACACCGAAGACGAGTTCGTGACGGCGCAACTGGCCGGTCTGCAGCCATATCCCACCTACTACGCCTTCATGGGACCGATCAACGCCGCCGGACCCGAGCCGATCAGCCGGCGCAAGGTACCGGTGTGGGAGCCCGACGACGTAGCGGGGCGCGACGAGGACATCCACGTGCTCGATGTGCGACCGCGGGACCGCTACGCCGCCGCCCACATACCCGGCTCATGGAGCATCGAATTGCGCGAGGCGTTTCCCGCCTGGGTGGGTTGGATGCTGCCGTTTGGTGCACGGATCGCTCTCGTGCTGGACGAGGATCAGGACCTCGACGAGATCCTCGTCGAGCTGGCTCGGGTCGGTTACGAGAACATCGAAGGCGTGCTGTGGGGCGTCGAGCGGTGGCGGGACGCCGGTCTTCCCATCGACGACTATGGGACCATGACGGCGCGTCAGTTCACCGAGCTCGCCGCGGATCGTGACGACCTACAGGTGCTCGATGTGCGGGCCCCGGACGAGTGGGAGGACGGCCATCTCGACGGGTCGATCCACTGCTACACGCCGGACCTGCTCGACGGGATCCCCCGACAGCTGGATCGAGACCGGCCCGTGTATGTCGGATGCACGACGGGGCATCGCGCGGGGATCGCGGCGCCGCTGCTGGAGCGAGCCGGTTACGAACCGGTGGTGCTCACCGGTGCCAGCCTCCTCGGCGTGATGATGCTGAGCGCGGCGGCTGCATAGCATTTGCAATCGACCAGGCTGTTGGGCGCAAGCGCCGGAGTCCCGACCATCGGGCGGCGCCGCGGCGTTCCACCGGGTTGAGTCACCTGGTATGGAAGGAGGAGTCGTCAGCCGTCACATGTTTCTCATCATCGCCCTGCTGGTGCTGCTGGCCGCTTGCGGCGGGTCGGATGCCGCAGCGGAGACCGAGGTGCGTCCCTTCGAGGAGATCCAGGCGAGCGAGGCGACGTTCGAGGCGGATCCAGCTGATCCGTCGCGAGCCATCTTCCGGGTGACCACGACGGAGCCTGCCATCTGTGCGATCGTGTGGGGCGAGACCGAGGCGCTCGGTCACTTCAACAACAGCCTGGCGATGAACGGTACCGGGATCGTCCAGCACGACGTCTTCCTCCCCGGTGCGCTGCCCGGTGAGACGTACTACTTCCGGGTGCAGGGCTCGACCGCCGACGGAACGCTGTACCAGTCCGAGCTGGAGACCTTCACTGTGCCGGAGCCGGAAGGGGCGTCACCGGTAGTGAATGACACCATGGCGGATCACGGACCGAACCTGGCGCGGGACGCGGCGATTGCCGATGTGTCCTCCGAGTTCAGCGATGCGTGGTCCGCGGCCAATGCCATCGACGGCGACATGTCTACTGAGTGGTCGTCCGCAGGGGATGGCAACGAGGCGTTCATCGTGCTCGACCTGGGCGCTCCCCAGGACATCGGCGGCGTCGAGTACATCACTCGTTCCATGGCTGACGGCACGGCGATCACCACTGAGTACTGGGTGATCGTCGATGGCGGCGAGGCGCTGGGGCCATTCGCTGCGGGCACCCCGGCCGATTTTCGTTTCCAGGAACTCGACGCCAGCGGCCAGCTGGTCCGGTTCGAAGCGAGAGACACCACCGGCGGCAACACCGGTGCCATCGAGGTGCGGGTGTTCGGACCCTCCGGTTGAGCCGGAAGCGCCCGTCAGCCGCGCACTCCCCTCATCCGCGTAGGTGTCGGTGACGGCGGCGAGGTCCCCGTCGCGTATGCCGGACTTGCTTGGTGGATCGTGGCATATCGACCCGTGGGCCGGACGACTCATTCTCGGTGCGGCCGCTGGATCGACTGGTAGCGTCGCCGGGCGATGCGTCCCCTGCATGTCCTCCTCGCTGTAGCTGCCTTCAGCTTGCTGCCCGGCGCCGCTGCTTTCGCGGATGGTGAGTTCGGTGAGGAGAACTTCCAAGACTCCGTCAAAGTCTTCGAGGAGGGGGTCTTCGACGGCACCCAGATCGCCAATGGACATGCCGGTCACGGACTTCGCTCCGTGATCCCGGTGGGAGGGCATTGGGGTTCGAGCGGACATTGGATATTCGAGAGTCACGGTCTCGACGAGCCGGAACAGCTGTGGTGGCGCTACTGGGTGCGGTTCGACGAGGACTTCTCCATCGAGCCACCGAACCGGGGCAAGCTTCCCGGTCCGGCGAACTTGAACGGCACCGCCAACTGCCGCGGTAACAAGCCGTCGACGCCGGAGGCGCCGTGCTGGTCGGCTCGCATGCTGTTCAGTCGCAACTACGGCGGTGTTCCCGACGTCGACGGCAAGACCTTGCTCGGCTTCTACGTGTACGGCGTCGATTCCCCACCGACCCGCGGCCACATCTGGACATGGGACCCGGCCGTGGCCTATGTGGACAACGGTGTGTGGCACTGCGTCGAGGGCAAGATCACGCTGAACACACCGGGCGTGGCCGATGGCACGCTGCTTGGCTTCGTCAACGGTGACCAGGCCTTCGAGAACAACGAGGTGTTGCTGCGGAGGACGGGAGAAGGCCACATCGACATCCGGTCGTTCTGGTTCGACGTGTACTACGGCGGTGACGAGTCGGCGACACACAACATCATCGACTTCGATTCGCTCGCGCTGGGACCGAGCCGCCAGGGGTGCGATGACGGGTTGCCCACGTCCGAGGCCGGTTTCGTCGACACCGTCGGCTCCGTCTTCGAACTGGACATCGACACGCTCGCCTTCGCCGGGATCACCTCGGGCTGCAACCCGCCGGCGAACGACCAGTTCTGCCCGACGGCCAATGTGACTCGGGGCCAGATGGCTGCGTTCCTGGTGCGATCGTTCGACCTCCAGGACGATCACCCCGGCTTCCTCGACACCAGCGACAGCATCTTTGCGGAGGACATCGGGAAGCTGGCGGCTGCCGGAATCACCACGGGCTGCAATCCGCCGGTGAACGACATGTTCTGCCCGGACGTGTCGGTGACCCGAGGCCAGATGGCGGCGTTCCTGGTGCGGGCTCTCGACTTGACCGAAACCGGGCCTCTGTTCGTCGATACGGCCGGCTCGATCTACGAAGCAGACATCGAGAAGCTGGCGGCGGCGGGGGTCACGAAGGGCTGCAACCCGCCGGTGAACGACATGTTCTGCCCGAATGCAGAGGTGACCCGAGAGCAGATGGCGGCGTTCCTGGTGCGTGCGCTCGGTCTGTGAGTCCGTGCGATAGCCTGCGCCGATGAACGACGATCGCCCGGTAACGGGTAAGTGGTTCGAGGAGTTGTCTCCGGGATTGGTGATCCAGCATGCGGTGCGCCGCACCATCACCGAGGCGGACAATGTGCTGTTCTCCACGATGACGATGAATCCGGCACCGATTCACCTCGATGCCGAGTACTCGGCTGGGACCGAGTTCGGCAAACCGTTGATCAACTCCATGTTCACCCTCGGGCTCGTGATCGGCATCAGCGTTCACGAGGCGACGATGGGTACGACGGTCGCCAATCTCGGATTCGACAAGGTCGAGTTTCCCGCACCGCTGTTTGCAGGGGACACCATCAGAGTGGAGACGGAGGTCCTCGAGGTGAGGGAGTCACGCTCCCGGCCGGATCAAGGCATCGTCACCCTGGAGCACCGCGGTTTCGTCCGCGAGGACACGCTGGTGTGCCGAGCGGTGCGCTCGGCGCTCATGCTGAAGCGGCCGGTGTGACCAGCTCGGCGTCAGCGGCGGCGGGCGCATCCCAGCGTCGATCCCACACGTAGAAGGCCACCATTGCCGCTACGAGCATCCCCGCCGCGGTGAGGAACATCGCCGGGTAACCGGAGGCTTCGATGATCGCCCCGAGGAGGGGGCCACCGAAGAGAACTCCGATGTCGAAGAGGGCCGTGAAGAAGGCGAGCGAGGAACCCCGCACCGCCTCGGGGGTTCGGGTGACCGTGAACGCAAAGAGGATCGGGAATGCGTAACCGTGGCCGATACCGCTCAAGACTCCGGCGAGTACCACATCGATCGCGGAACTCGCCCGGGCGAGCACGACGAATCCGACGACGAGCGCGCCGAGTGCAGGAAAGAGCACGCGCTTGTCGCCGATGCGGGCGGGAAGCCTGGAGCCGATCACCCGCACAGTGATGGCCATCCCGGCATAGCAAGCGAAGAACAGACCAACCGAGCCGATTCCGGTTGCGTCGACGAAGGTTCGCATGAAAGTGAAATAGCCGGTGAGGACCAGCGAGAACACGCCCGTGATCAGCCACAGCGGGAGCAGACTCGGTTGGCGGATCGCTGCGAGAAAACTGGGCCGCTCTCCTTCGCCCAGGGTGGACCCAGATTCGCCGAGACTCAGCGCCAGACCGTAGGCCACGATGGCGAGCGCTCCAGCGGTGATGAAGAGATTGTCGAAGTTCCCGGTGCGGAGGAGGAGATCACCGACGAGACCGCCGAGGGCGATCGGCAGCAGTCCGGAGACACCGAACAACGCCAGCCCTTCGGTGCGTCGCGATGCCGGGATCACATCGGCTCCGATCGTGACGAGCACGGTGAAGGTGCCCCCCACGGCGATCCCATGGAGGATCCTGACCACGTACAACCACGGGCCGAGCGACGAGACGGTCAGGTACAGCAGGCTGGCGGCGACGTTGAGCAGACCGGCGACGGCGATGACCGGGCGGCGGCCCCTTTCGTCGATCGCCGCGCCGAGCCACGGACGAATCAGGATCGCAGCGACGGCCGACACCGAGAACAGCACACCGATCTCGGTCTCGTCGGCGCCGATCTCCGTCAGAAATCCCGGCAGATGAACGAAGAGGAAGAACGACAGCCCGTTGATCAGATTTGCGGCGAAGACGGCGCCAAAAGCCGGAGTGAGCAGGCGGTCCCGATCCACTCGCGGAGTCTAGGGATCGCACCACAGGCCCCCGTCGTGCGACGAGGTCACGCAGCAGGTGTCACAGGCTGGCGCGCAAGGCTCGTACCAGTGAGTCCTGCAGGCGTGCGAGGACGTGCAGCGCAGCCACCCGTGGATCTCTGGGATCCACTGCCGGGTCCTGCTCCCAGCCGTCCTCCTCGATACCGATGCGCGCACCGAGAATGATCCTGGCGGTCGTGAGCACTCGCACCCACGACATCGCTTGGTTCGCGGTGAGGGTCCATGGGCCGGACGGCTCGGTGAGGCCGGCGGCGAAGGTTTCGAGATCGCGGTCTCTCTCACCCTCGATGAGGTCCGACGACAGGCTCAGGTATTCCGCCGAGCGTGCGGCGTCGTGCGGGTGCACGACAGGCCGGAGCCGTGCAGCCGCCGGGTCGGTGCCGACCTCACCCACCTGTGTGATGAGTTGGGGGAGCGCCGCAAGGAGTGCCTTCTCGACTGCTCCGAGCCGGGCCTCGATGACGCCGTCTCGCCATCGAAAAGCTGTCACGGTTGTTCCAGCGTCGCCCACAGACCGTGGTGGTGCATCGCTGCGGCGTCGATCTCGGCCCGTTCGAGTGGTCCGCTCGACACGATGGCGCGGCCTTCGTTGTGCACTTGGAGCATGAGCTTGGTCGCCTTCGTCTCGGTGTAGCCGAACACCTTGCGAAAGACGAAGGTCACGTACGACATGAGGTTGATCGGATCGTTCCACACGACGACGTTCCATGGGCGTGCGATACCTCGAGACTCGTCCTCAATCGGGGTCTCGGTGCGATCCGGCGCCAGCGTGCCGCTACGTTCGCTCACCCCCGTATCTTGTCATGTCTTCGCAATCGTGCGACTCATGATCACGCTCCCGGTCGAGTCGACCACCCTCGGGCTCCAACGGGGTCAGACCGAGAAACGCACATTGAAGTGGACCAGCGATGGATCGGTAACAATGGTCGTGGTGTCCACGGCATCGACCCGGGCATGCGGTGGGCCGTTATGGAGAAAGCGTACGAGAGCCTGCACATCCTGCTCCGAGCCCTGTGCCACCACCTCGACGGAGCCCGAAGGCAGGTTTCGCACCCATCCCTTCAGGCCGAGTTGTGTGGCGATGGACCGGGTGGCATACCGAAAGCCAACGCCCTGAACGAGGCCTTGCACAATTGCCCGGATGGCATGTTCGTTCATCGTGATGTGAATCAGCCCTCGTTGCGGTAGGCCTCGAGCGCATCACGATGCTCGGCGACGAACCTGGCTTCGAATTCCTTCTGCACCTCGTCGAAGGTGTCCATCAGCGCGGTGCGGCAGTCGAGATCGGCGACAGCCATCGAGATCTCCTCCTCGTTGAGCGCCTTCAGTTCAGCCTCGTCGTACTGCGGACCGAACAAGGTGTTCATCTCGGCCATCTGCTCTTCGGTGGGGCCGGCGGGACCAAACTCCTGCTCCAACTCTGCAACTTGCTCCGGGGACGGTTCGTTGTAGGTGACGATCTCGTCGATGCGTTGTTGCAGGTATTCGTACATTGCGTCTTGATCTGCGAACTGGTGGCCTGCCTCAGCCATGCACGCCGACCAATCCGCCTGGGCCGCGACCACCCGCGGATCAGTTTGCATCTCTTCCCACATCTCTTGGAGCTCATCGGAGAAGTCTTCGAAGAATCGCTGCGAACCGTTGACTTCTCGCTGGGCCTCGGCGTAACACCCCGTCGGAACGAAGTCCTCGAAGTAGGCGTCGATCTCCTCGTCGGTCATCGTCTCGAAGTCGACATCGGGCTCCTCACCATGAAGCACCCGGTAGTACTCCTCACGGGTGGCTTCGTCCAAGTCCTGGACGATCTCGTCGTTCGGGTCGTTGTAACCCTCGGGATCGGCGAGGCCCGGTTCCTCCACATAGAGCGTGGTGAAGCCGAAGCCGTAATGCTCGGCAAACTCTTCCTCGGACAGATCTCCGAAGGGGCCGAAGAATGTCGCACTCTCCTCGGGTACGAATGGGATGTAGTCGAAGCCCTCCGCCGCCATGCACTCGCGAATCAGCTCCTGAGCCTCTTGTTCGCGCCGGAGGTAGTCGGCTTGCGCGGCTTCCCGATCATCGAAGTTGAACCCGAACTCCGGGACGAAATCCGCAAGTGTCTCCACCCCGTCGTCGGGAGCGTTCGTGGGGACGGTTGCGACTACGGTCGAGACAACTGATCCGTCTGCGGCGTCTTCGCCGTCGGTGGTCGCATCGGTACCACCGCCGCACGCCACCACCAGCAGCATCGTGATCGCGAAGCGTCGCATCGTCCTCCCTACAGGGTACGAACCAGTGACGGTACCGCCGGTCCCCAGCTACGGAGGACATCTGGCAACGGGCTGGTGCGGCATTTCCAAAACGACAGGGCGGCGGGCATCAGGGTGCGGCCTCGATCACCCTGCGGGCCTGTGCGACCAATGCCTCGTCGACCATCTCGCCGTCGACGACGATAACGCCGACACCACGGGCTCCCGCTTTGGCATAGGCGTCGATCAGCGCCTGCGCCTTGGCTACCTCGTCCTCGGTCGGTGTGAAGGCTTCGTTGGCCAGTGGTACCTGGCGAGGGTGGATGCACAACTTCCCGGTGAATCCCATGGCGCGCGCTTCCGCTGCCTCTCGCATGAAGCGTCGATCGTCGCTGAAAGCCACCGTGACCATGTCGAGGATCGGTACGTCGTCGATACTCGCCGAGATGGCGATGTGAGACCGGGCGTATTGCACCTCGAGATTGCCGGCGGTGCGACGGCCCCCCATGTCGGCGACGAAGTCCTCGGCGCCGAAGTATCCCGCCATCACCCGGGAATGGAGCAGCAGCTCACGGCAGTCGGCGACCCCGGCTGCAGTCTCCAACCCGGCGATGATCTCGAGGTCGCCGTGGCGGGCGTTGTCGAGCGCATACCCGATGTTGTCGAGTTGCCGCGCCTTCTCCACTTTGGGGACGATCACGCCGGCGGCACCCCGGGGTATGGCGTGGGCAACGTCGTCGGCGAACCACGGCGTCTCGAAGCCGTTGACCCTGACGAACACCTGCACCCGACCATCACGAATCAGCTCCTCGCCGATTTCGCGGGCGTGGGACCGAGCTTCCTCCTTCATGTTGGGTGGGGTGCCGTCCTCGCAATCGATCGCCACGGCATCCGCGCCCGTGCCGGCCAGCTTGCGCAGCAGGTCGGGACGGGCGGCGGGAGCGAAGAGGAGGGAACGAAGACGCATCGGTCAACCCGCCATCGAACGCTTGGCGACCTCTTCGAGCATGACTTCGGTAGCGCCACCCCCGATCGACAGTATGCGAGCGTCTCGATACATCCGCTCGATCGCCGACTCGCTCATGTACCCCATCCCGCCGTGGAACTGTAGACAGTCGTACATCACCTGGTTGATCAGTTCGCCGCCCCACGCCTTGACACCCGACATCTGCTTGACGTTGTCAACTCCTTGCTCGGCGAGCCAGGCGGCGTGGTACATCGAGGCGCGCACCGCATCGAGTTGCGCTTGGCGCATCGAGATGCGTTGCCGGATCGCGCCGAGATCGAAGAGGCGCCCACCGAAGGCCTGACGGTTCTGGGTGTACTCGAGCGTCAGGTCTATCGCGGCTTGGGCGGCACCGATCCCCATACCGACGAGCACCATGCGTTCGTTCTGGAAGTTGCGCATGGTCTCGTAGAACCCACGGTGTGCGGTGCCGAGCAGGTGATCGTCCGGTATCCAGACGTCGTCGAACACCAGCTCCGCAGTGTCCGAGCACCGCCACCCCAGCTTGTCGAGCTTCTTGGCGACCGTGAAGCCCTCGGTTCCCGCGGGCACGAGGAACATGGAGAGCCCGTACTTGCTCCCGGGTTCGGTGCGGGCGGCGACGATGGTCAGGTCGCCGTAGACGGCGTTGGTGATGTAGGTCTTGGTTCCGCTGATGCGCCAGCCGTCGCCGTCCTTGATGGCCGTCGTCCGGATTCCGGCCACGTCGGAACCGGCGTCCGGCTCGGTCACGGCAATGGAGAGGATCGTCTCTCCGGAGAGCACCCCGGGAAGCCAGCGCTCGCGCTGCTCGGGGCTTCCCGAGGTGACGAGATGAGGCCCAGCCATGTCGGTGTGGACGAGCACGGTCACGTCGAAGCCGCCGAAGGTGGATGCGCCCAGCGCCTCAGCGAATGTGGCCGACGCCAGCGGTCCGAGACCGAGACCGCCCAGCTCCTCGGGGACACGAAGCCCGAGCATGCCGAGTTCGCCCATCTGGCGCAGCACCTCGCGAGGTACCTTGCCCTCCTCCTCCCAGGCGTCGCCGGAGGGGGTCACTTCCTTGGTGACGAACTCCACGGTCTGGTCGTAAATGGCCTGAAGCTCGTCGGTCATGTACACGTTGCGATGGGTCATGTCTGGCCTTCCTCAGGGGAATCGTGTGGTTGTTGGACGAATGTCACGAGGAGTTGGGCGGAGGCGACGTTGTCACCAACGTCGACTCGCACCTCGTCGACTTTGCCCGGTCCGGCGGCGGTGAGGGAGTGGAGCATCTTCATCGCTTCGATCACCACCACGACATCTCCGGCGTTGACGGCGTCGCCGGGTGACACCGGAACCTCGGTGACCACTGCGGGAAATGGCGCGGCCACTGCGTCGGCGGGACCATGGCCGACGGCGGCCGATGGCGCCCAATGCTCACTACGGGGCACGATCTCGAACGTGTACGTCTGCCCGTCCAGATTGACGGCTACAGAGCGGCCGAGGAGGTCCACGGCCCCCGACGCCTTCGGTGCGACGCCGTCCACGATCGACTTGTGCTCGACGCCGTCGAGGTCGCGGAGGAAGACCGTTCGCGGGGAGCGGTGCTCGGTCACCCGGAAGCCGGGGAGCGAGCCCCACACCGGACCGCGACGAGCAGCATCGTATGCGATCGACCAGGTGCGTGCGGCTTCGGCTGCGGCGACGGCGCCTCCATCACCTCGTGGAATCTCGGTCTCATCCAAGTAGCGGGTGGTGATGCGCCCGGCGACGAACGGTGGCTG
>JBFISM010000065.1:0-19309 GCA_041608535.1 Acidimicrobiia bacterium | reverse complement strand
CGGCTGACGCCTCATCGCGGTGTGACCTGGGTCCCGTACCCAGGTCACCGAGTCTGCAGCTGCGCTGCATCCTCTTCCCCTTCGAGCATCCCCGGCTCCCGCACAGACCGAACCGCACCGGACACCTCCGGCGAGAACTCGGGGGACGGAAGGGGGTGCTCGAGGGGGAACGACTCCGTCGTGCCCCCTCGATCTGGTCGCAGCGACCTGTGCGGTGCGACCAGCAAGAATGCTGCGCGCCCCGGCAGGGGCGCTCGCTGCAAGTTCGCTCGAAGCCTGCTTGCCTCGGCCTAATACCTGTTAGCCTTTGCGATGGCTCTGACCGGTGCGCCGCGCTCGGAGTCAATCCAAATGCACAGGAGTTGAAGCCCACGTATGGCCACCGAAAACGAGACGGAAGCTACTGCTTCTCGTGAAACGGGAGCGGCTGAGGACATGGCCTCACCAGCCGTCGCCGATCCCGAAGAGACGGCTCAGGTGACGGAGTCGCTCCCCGAACCATCTTCGCCATCAGAGAACACCACCGATACGTCAGAGATCACCTCTGATGCTCCGAGCCGTGAGGCGAGCGCACCGCGATCTGAGTCACCGGCTCATGCTGCGGACAGTGACAGCACGGAGCAGCCCGCAGCGACCGCAGCGGCGGCTGCGCCCGCTGCGTCGGCCGCCGTCGCCGACGGCGAGGATGTACCCGCCGGTGCTGCGTCGACGCCCCCTGAAGCCCCCTCGGGACCCATCCGCGGAGACCGTCCCGCAATCACCGCACCCAAGGACATCGGGGAAGTCCCCGATGAGCTGAGCGCCGACGCTTTCGCCGAGGTCGTCGAGCGCACCGTCTTCGAGTTCAAGGAAGGCGACATCGTCGCCGGGACCGTCGTGCGGGTCGACCCCGACGAAGCCCTCATCGACATCGGGTACAAGTCCGAGGGCGTCATCCCTGCCAACGAGCTCTCGATCCGCAACAGCGCCAACCCCTCCGACGTCGTCAGCGTTGGCGAGGAGATCGAGGCGCTCGTTCTCCAGAAGGAGGACGAGTCCGGCCGCCTGCTGCTTTCCAAGAAGCGGGCCCAATACGAACGTGCTTGGGGCCGGATCGAGCACGTCATGAACGAGGGCGGCACCGTCACCGGCCCTGTGATCGAGGTCGTGAAGGGTGGCCTCATCGTCGACATCGGTTTGCGTGGCTTTCTGCCGGCATCATTGGTCGATCTGCGCCGCGTTCGCGATCTCCAGCCTTTCGTCGGCGAGACCATCGAGGCGAAGGTCATCGAGCTGGACAAGAATCGCAACAACGTGGTGCTGTCCCGGCGGGCGTTCCTCGAGGAGGCCCAAGCCGAGCAGCGACAAGCCTTCCTCGACGATCTGCAACCCGGCGATGTGCGCCAAGGCGTCGTCTCCTCTGTCGTCAACTTCGGAGCTTTCGTGGACCTCGGTGGCATGGATGGTCTCGTGCACGTGTCCGAGCTGTCGTGGCAACACGTATCGCATCCGAGCGAAGTGGTCTCGGTCGGCGACAAGGTCGATGTCCGCGTGCTCGAAGTGGACCGGGATCGGGAGCGCATCTCGCTGTCGATCCGGCAGACCCGCGAAGATCCCTGGGACACCTTTGCCCGCGAGGCGCAACCCGGCTCGATCATCGACGGCGTCGTGACCAAGACCGTCCCGTTTGGCGCCTTCGTCTCCGTGGGTGACGGTGTCGAGGGTCTGGTGCACGTCTCGGAGATCGCCATCCACCACGTGGAGAGTCCGGAGCTCGAGCTATCGATCGGTCAAGCCGTCAAGGTCAAGGTCACAGAGGTCGATGTGGACCGCCGCAGGGTGAGCCTGTCGATCAAACAAGCCTTGCCGGAATGGGAAGAGCGGTCGCAATGGACCGAGCGTCGCTCCGAGCCACGGCCGCGCCGTCGTGAGTTCCAACGGGAAGAGGAGGCAGCCGAGGCGGCACCGGCATTCAGCGCCGATGCGTCTCTGGAGGCTATCTTGCAGGAGCTCAAGGAGCGAGGCATCGGCCGGAACTAGACGGCGTACTCGACATCCCGCGACTTCGCATCGTGGGAACGAGCCGTACCGCTAGCCAGGTGAGCGGCAGAGGGGTTCACATGATCGCCAGGACAACTCAATGAGTCGTCGCACGCTCGTGCTGTTGCTTGCGCTCGGTCTTGCCGCCTTGGCGGCATTTTCCATCTGGCGATACCTGGAGACGGTCGAGAGCTCGGTACGGGCCGGGATCACCGAGGTGCGGATATACCGTGCGACCGCACCCATCGATCCGGGGACCACTGGTGCCAATGCCGTCGACCTCATCGAGGAGTCGACCGCACTCGCCGACAACATCGTGTTCGAGGGCTCCACCATCATCTGCGTGGGACCGGTGAACCGGGATGCCTCGGATGCGAACCTGACCATCTGTGACGCCAACCCGTCCGACCTGATCGACGCACTCGACCGCAGGGTCGCGGTGGGCCGGATCTCGGCCGGTCAGCTGATCACCACCGAGATGTTCGTCCAGCCGGAAGACCTCGAGGTCGACACGCTGAGCCGGGAGATTCCGCAGGGCAAGGTGGCCATGGCTCTCGAGCCGGGCGATGTGGCCTCGGTGGGCGGATACATCAAACCGGGAGACCACGTCAACCTCCTCGCCTCCTTCACCCTGGACACCACGTCGCTCAACGCACTCCTCGCCGATCCGTTGACGAGGGACATCGTGCTCGAGGGGACGAACCTGTCCGGGCTGCTCACCACGACCGCTCCGCAAGACCCGGAGTTCGACGAGGAGGGGAATCCGATCCCGCAAGAACCCACGACGGACGCCCTCACCAGGTTCGCTCAATCGCTGCCGACCGAGATCGAGTTCACCCAGACCATTCTGCAGGACCTTCCGGTGCTGGCTGTGGGAATGCAGGCCGCAGGCGCCACATTCGATGCAGCGCCGGTAGAAGACGCCTCGGTCGTGGTCGAGCTGACGACGGAGCAGGCCGAGATCTTCGAGTTCGCCCGACAGCGGGCGGCGCTGTCGTTGTCGCTGCTGCCGGCGGACCTCCCGTACACCAGTTATGCAGCCCCCGGGGTGACCGTGGACGATATCTTCGATTACGTAGATCGCTTGCGCGATCAGTTGGGAGCAATCGGCGGTGGTTGATCAAGATTTCGCCGTGCTCATCGTCGACAGCGACGATGGTTTCATAGATGACACAAAGGGTCTACTCGACGGGAACGTGATCTACACGGCTCGTAACATGAGCGACGGGCAGCGGCGCCTCGTCGAGGAGAGCATCGACGTTGCCATTCTCGGGCCGACGTTCGGCTCGGTCGATTCGGTGCGCGACGTGCAGATGTTGTTCGAGCTGCGACCGTCGCTACCGGTGATCCTGGTGACCGATGACCTCAACACCGCGATCCTGCGCACCTCGTTGCGGCTCGAGATCAAGGACGTGCTCGAGTCACCGCTGAACAAGACGAAGCTCCAGGAATCGCTGACGCTCATCGACAAGCGACACCCCCGAGGTTCGGTCGACACCGAGCCGCGAGCGAAGATCGGCAAGGTGATCACCATCATGTCGCCCAAGGGCGGGGCCGGGAAGACGGTGACCGCTGCCAACATCGCCGTTGCTCTCGCCGAATGGGCGGATGAAGACCGCGTCGTCATCATGGATGCCGATCTGCAATTCGGCGACGTGTGTATCGCGCTCCAGGTCGATCCGAGACACACCATCGTCGACGCCGCCCGCGACATCGAGAAGATGGACGAGGAGCTGCTGCTCAATCTGCTCAGCCGCCATGTGAGCGGCCTGCGGGTGCTGCCGGCGCCGCTGGAGCCGGCGCTCGCCGACGAGGTATCGACGCCCGTGGTGGTGCGAACACTGGGAATGTTGCGCCGAATGTTCGACTACATCATCATCGACACGGCGCCGTTCCTCGATGAGCCGGTGCTGTCGATCCTCGAGCGGAGCGACGTCGTCCTGCTGGTGGTGGACATGGACCTTCCGTCGGTGAAGAATGCCAAGCTGGCTTTGGACACGCTGCGGCTGATCAAGTTCCCGTTCGAGAAGATCAAGCTCGTGCTCAACCGCAACAACTCGAAGGCACGGCTCGACGTGCCCGAGTTGGAGCGTTCGCTGAGTCTCGAGGTGCAAGCGTCCATCGTGTCGGACAAGCTCGTGCCCCGCTCGGTGAACGAAGGGGTGCCCGTGGTGACGATGAATCCGCGTTCTCGGGTGGCTCGCGATTTTCGCAACGTGGCCAGGCTCGTCTTCGACGACCCGGCTGCGGTACCGGACGAAAGACGGCGCTTGATGCGTCGCAACACTGCATCATGATGCGTGACGTGGAGATGCCGACATGAGCCTCGCCGACAGAGTCAAGGCAGCTCGAGCTGCCGACTACACCATCGAAGGGCAGCGGGAGCTGGCCCGTCAGGACCTGCGCCGCCGCCTCCACTACAAAGTCGTGGAAGGCCTCGGGCCGACGTTGTACGACCGCCAGCTCAGCGATGCCGAGCTGAAGCTGCGCGTCATGGAGATGCTGGAGTGGGCACTCGACCAGGAAGAGTCCGTTCCGCTGGCACGACCCGATCGGCTCCAGCTTCTCCAAGAGATCGCCGACGACGTTCTCGGCTACGGACCCATCGACCCGTTCCTCGCCGACGAGGCGGTCACCGAGGTCATGGTCAACGGTCCTCACCAGGTGTGGGTGGAACGTAACGGAATCCTGCACCTGACCGATATCCGTTTCGTCGACGGCACCCACGTCGAGCGCATCATCGAGAAGATCGTCGGTCAGGTGGGCCGGCGCATCGACGAGTCGAATCCAATGGTGGACGCCAGACTCCCCGACGGCTCCCGCGTGAACGCCGTCATCCATCCGCTCGCCATCGGCGGCCCGTTTCTCACGATCCGTAAGTTTGCCGTCGATCCGTTCACGGTGGACGACCTGGTGGAGAACGGCACCATGTCGAGCCAGGTGGCCGGATTCCTCCGCCGCTGCGTCCTCGGCAAGATCAACGTCATCGTCAGTGGCTCCACAGGGTCGGGTAAGACCACGTTGCTCAACGTGCTGTCCAGCTTCATTCCGGACAACGAGCGCATCATCACCATCGAGGACGCTGCGGAGCTTCGTCTCAACCAGGTCCACGTGCTCGGCATGGAGTACCGTCCGCCCAACCTGGAAGGGAAGGGCGAGGTCACGATCCGTGATCTGGTGCGCAACTCGTTGCGGATGCGTCCCGATCGCATCGTGGTCGGTGAGGCTCGCGGTGGAGAAGCCCTGGACATGTTGCAGGCCATGAACACCGGTCATGACGGGTCGCTGACCACGATCCACTCCAACTCGCCACGCGACACGCTGAGCCGCATCGAGACGATGGTGCTCATGGCCGGCATGGACCTCCCGGTGCGAGCGGTGCGGGAGCAGATCGCATCCGCCGTCGACCTGATCATTCACCTCCACCGCATGCGGGACGGAACCCGCCGGGTCACCCACGTGACCGAGGTGCTCGGGATGGAGGCGGATGTGATCACCACGAATGATCTCTTCCTCTTCGACTACGGCATGGGGGTCGACGACGAGGGGCGCTATCTCGGCCGGCTCAAGGCAACCGGATTCCGGCCGCGGTTCGGAGAGACGCTGGAGCAGAACGGGATCAACCTCGCTCCCGAGCTCTTCGAACCGGAGCCGATTCACGGGCGGTCCCGCTAGGTGCCCGTGATGGCCGTCATCGAGGTGGTGCTCGCCCAGGAGCTGATCGGACCGGCCGAGCGCGCCCTGGCGATCACCGCCGTCATCGCCGGCGCCATCGCTCTGTTCCTGGTCGCCACGGTGCTGCTCCAAGTGCGCGGCGTGGAACGTGACCTGGAGACCCGGCTCAGCGCCTACACCCATTCCGAGCAGCAGACCGGCCTGCTGGCCCGGCTGCAGGTCCTGCGCAGGTTCGTCATCAGCGCCGAGCGCTACGCCGCACGGCGGGGCGTCTTGGCCCAGATGCAGAACGTTCTCGAGCAGGCAAACATCCAGCTGCGTCCCGGCGAGGCGATGGCCGCCGTCCTCGTCCTGGCGATATTCGTCGGGATCGCCGGTCTCATCTTCACCGGGAACCCGCTGGTTGCCGTCGTGCTCGGTGGACTTGCGGCCGCACTCGCCGGCGTCGCCGTGGCTCTCGTGGCGGCGCAACAACGGCGTCGCTTCGAGAATCAACTCCCTGACACGCTGAACCTGATGGCGACATCGCTGCGTGCGGGTTACTCGATGCTCCAGGCGCTCGAAGCGGTCTCCTCGGAGTCGCCCGATCCAACAGCCCGAGAATTTCGCCGGGTGCTCAACGAGATCCGTCTGGGCCGCTCCGCCGTCGAGGCCTTGTCCGACTCGGCAACGCGGATGGAGTCTGTCGACTTCGATTGGGTCGTGCTCGCCTTCACCATCCAGCGGGAGGTCGGCGGCAACCTCGCAGAGGTACTGCAAACCACGGCGGAGACGATGCTCCAGCGCACTCGTTTGCGACGGGAGATGCATGCCCTCACCGCAGAAGGCAGGATCTCGTCGTACGTGCTCGGTGCGATGCCGTTCGGCCTCGCCGCCATCCTCTTTCTCAGCAACCGCTCCTACCTGCAACCGATGTTCGAGAGCACGCTGGGAACCACGGCACTCGTTGCCTCGGGTGTGTTGCTCCTCGTCGGGCTCGTCTGGTTGAACCGGATAGTCAAGGTGGAAGTGTGATCGATCAGAACGTGCTGCTGGCATTGATTGGTGCTGCGGGCTCGGTCGGGGTGCTGGCGTATCTGGTGTTCAGCGACTATTACGAGGCGAGACGCAGCTCCCGCACCCGGCTCACCAGTCTTGCCGACCCCCACGACATGATGGACCGCAGCTTCTTGGAGCGGGCTCTGCTACCTGCCGCCAAGCGCATTGGCGAATTCTCCATGCGCTTCACCCCCCAGGCCTGGTCGGGACGCACCCGGCGACGGCTGGTGCAGGCGGGCTGGTTCCCGTCGATCGATGAAGTCTCGTGGGCTGCGGTGCGGCTGGTGGCGATCGTGGTGTCGATCGTCTTGTACGTCATCTTCAGCGGGTTCACCGACGGTACGCAGCAGATCGTTCTGCTGTTCCTGTTGGTCGTGGCCGGGTTCGCCGGGCCGGATCAGGTCCTCAACCGCCGGGTCGACGACCGGGTACGGGTGATCGAGCGGGACCTGCCCGACATCATCGATCTGCTGGTCATCTCCATCGAGGCCGGTCTCGGCTTCGAAGCTGCGCTCGATCGGGTCGTCCGCCATGTGCCCGGTGAGCTCAGCGACGAGTTCGCCCGCATGTTGCAGGAGACGAGGGTGGGGGTTTCCCGGATCGATGCCATGCGCTCGCTGGCGGAACGAACCGACGTCGACGATCTGAACTCGTTCGTGCTGGCGATGAACCAGGCCGACACATTTGGTGTCTCGATAGGTCGCATGTTGCGGGTGCAAAGTGACGAGATGCGGGTACGGCGCCGGCAGCGGGCTCAGGAGAAGGCCTTTGCGGCTCCGGTGAAGATGGTCTTCCCACTCATCTTGTGCATCTTCCCGTCGATCTTCGTCGTGTTGCTGGGCCCGGCCGCACTCAACATCTTCGCCAACCTGACCTGATCTCGCCGCGGCGGTGTCTGCCGCGACGGGAATGAGCCACCCTCACGGGGTGGCGCAGGCTGCTCCGGCGGCATCTTCGATGCAGTTCGCGATGTTGTCGATCTGATCCGTCACGTTGGATCCGAGCGTCTGCATCGCAGCGATGGTGATGAGTGCGATGAGGGCCACGAGCAGGGCGTATTCCACGAGGCTGGCGCCGTGTTCATGACGCCACTGACCGGAAAGCGCCGCCGCCACGCTGCCACAGGCGCGCCCCCCTGAAGCGGGTGTTGCTCCTACCACTGTCATCGGCCTGGGATGTTCGCCTCTACTGCCGTCGTCGAGTCATTCCATGCCGCCGGGTGACGGCACACAGAAAGGACCGGCCCTCGAAGGGCCGGTCCTTCCCGGTCAAATTGTGCTTGCGATCACGGTGCTCCGCCGGTATCGCAGCCGGCTGCAGCCGGATTCTGGATGCAGTTTGCGATGTTGTCGAACTCGGTCGAAACGTTCCCCCCGACCGTTTGCAGGGCAGCGATTGCCACCAGTGCGATCAGCGCAACCAGCAACGCGTATTCAACGAGGCTGGCCCCGGATTCCGTGTCCAGACGGCTCACAACGGCCGCCCATGCCTTCAACACCATGTGTATTCCCCAACTTTCCTAAAGGACGATGCGGGTGTCAGTGTAGGAAAGCCCGAAAGGGCGGACCATAGGCCGTCCGACCTATCGCACCGTTCCGATGAGCGGAACGGTGCTCAGCGCTCCTCCTTGTGGAGGCCGAGTCGGATGGCCTCGACCGCAGCCTGGGCACGGTCGGCGACAGCGAGCTTGTCGTAGATGTTGGCGAGATGGTTCTTGACGGTCTTCTGCGAGATGAAGAGCACATCAGCCAGCTCGTCGGTTGCAGATACTCCCTGGGCGAGCAGGCGCAGGATCTCACGCTCGCGAGCGGTGAGCGAGGCTGCCCCGGCGTCGAGCTGCGGCGAACGGTGGCGAGACAGCACTTCGTCGAGCTCGTCGAGGTTCATCATGTCCTCACCGGCGGCCGCGGCCCGCACTGCGGCTGCCAGATCCGGGAGCGGCGTGGCCTTCGACAGGAAGCCGACGGCGCCCGCAGCCTGAGCTTGATGACGTTCGGTCTCGCCGGTGTGCATCGTCACCACGATCGCCGGGACGTCGCCCGGAAGCTCGCGGAGCGCTGCGATCCCCGTCACCTGGGGCATATCGATGTCGACCAGAAGCACCCTGGGGCGGTGTTCGCGAGCTGCATCGATGAGCTCGCGACCGTCGCTTGCTGTGGCGACGACGCGAATGTCGGGAATGCTGTCGAGAGCTTCAGCCAGGCTCTCCAACATCAGCCGATGGTCATCGGCGATGACTACGTCGATCATGTGGCCTCCGGGGGGCATGTTTTCAGATGCCCCACTGTACTGTCAGAGTGGTCCCTTGCCCGGGAACCGAAGAGATCGTAACCGTCCCACGGATGACTTCGGCTCTTTCCCGCATCCCCACCAGTCCGAAGTGCCCCGGATATTCGGCATGGGTGTCGAAGCCGCGTCCATCGTCGAGCACCGACACCTTGCCGCCTTCGGCGCTTATGAAGCCCTCGATGCGGATGGTCTGAGCATCGGCGTGCTCCGCGGCGTTGCGGATCGCCTCGGTCAAGATCGCAGCAACCTCGTTCGCCGTGGTCCCGTCGAGCTCGCTGCGCTCCTCGAGATCCAGGATGAGCCGGGGTGGGCCGCTCCCGATCTCGGCGGCGACTCGGTGGACGTGCTCGGTGACGGTGGTCGTGTCCTCGCGGCGCAGCATGGCGACTGCGGCGCGAACCCGTTCGACGAGATCCGTGACCGAGTGACGGAGTCCGCTGAGCTGAGGGCGCACGTGAGGGTCGGCATGGCCCTGTACGAGGATGTCGAGTCCCAGACCGAGCGAGGCCAGTGCCGGCCCGATGTCGTCGTGAAGCTCGCGGGCCACGCGACTCCGCTCGTCTTGCACCGATCGACGAGCCACGGTCTGCAGCAGCTTGATGTTCTCGAAGGCCAGCGCTGCGCTGGCGAGCGTGGTCTCGATCTGCCGCTCGTGGTTGCTCAGACTGGCGCCGTCCTGGGGCCACAGCAGCACCGAACCGAGCATGCGGTCGCTACTGCGGATCGCATAGCGCACCGCTTCTGCAGGATCACGCGGGGGTCCCATGGTTGCGATGGCATCTGTTCCGTCGGCGTCGTACACGATCCCGGCCTCGATCGGGATGGTGCCGCCCAGGTCGAGCAATGCGGTCTCGGCAACGCTGACGGCGCTGAGGTCGTGGGTGCTCGCCACCTCGGCGAGATCGATGAGGAGGTGGTGGGCGGATTCCAGGCGGCGGATCCGCTCCGACGTGACTTGCGATGCGGCGCGCAGCGCATCGCCACGTTCTCGTTCCAGCAGCAGAAGCCGGCGTGCCTGGCTGAACGTGAATCCCATGAGCAGGTAGAGCGCGATGGTGACCAGCCGGTCGACCACCCTCGCTTGAACCTGGATGACGACGGCGAGATATCCGAAGGTGGCGAGGAGAGCCGTCTCCATACCGACACGGAAGCCGAGGAACGTGGCGGCGAAGTAGATGGGGACCGTTACCAGGAGCACGTAGCCACCGTTGTTCGCTTCGGTGAGGAACACTGCGGTCAGCGTGGCCAGCACGCCGGAGACGGCGAGGATCTCCCCGGCCAGTTGCCGTTCCCGGAATGAGCGGGGCAGCGCTTGGAGGACAACGATGTACGTCCCGGTGACGAGCGCCGCCCACAGCGCGGTGTCATGCGTCTCTTCGTTGAGAGCACTCAAGAAGATTGCGAGCCCGTACGCACCCAACATGAGTGCGGTGAGGGTCCAATCGAACCTGATCTCCCAGGGGGAACCTGCTGATCGGATCATGGCCGGGCCCCAGGGTACAGTCCCTTGGTCGTGCACAGAACAACTTCTCCGTTTCGGGTGCTGTTGTCGGGGCCGATCGGGTCGGGGAAGTCGACGGTGCGCAGGCTGTTGGAGAACAAGGGCTTCACGGCCATCGACGCCGACACCATCGGGCACGCAGTGCTGTTGCCGGATGGACTGGCCTTCGACGCAGTGGCGCAACGCTGGCCGGGCGTTGTCGTCAACGGGGCGATCGATCGTTCCCGGCTGGCTGCCATCGTGTTCGCCGATGTTCGGCAGCTGCGTGAGCTGGAAGCGATCACCCACCCGGCCATCGGCGCCGAGATCGTGCGCAGAGTCGCCGCAGCCGGGGACAGGGACGTGGTGGTGGAACTTCCCCTGCTGCGACCGCCGTTCTCGAACGGCGGGGAGGGGTGGCACAGGCTCGTCGTGGTGGGAGATGCGGCCATCAGGTTGGCGCGTGCCGTCGACCGCGGCATGGACGAGGACGACGTCCGGCGCAGGATGGCGGCTCAGCCTCGTGAAGCCGAATGGCGTGCCGTGGCCGATTCGGTGATCGTCAATGACGGGTCGTTCGACGAACTGGCCGCGGCGGTCGATGCCTGGTGGGCGGAGCTCACCGGCTGACCCAGCACGCAACGGAACCGCACCGCCGACCCGCGGTTTCTTGTCACTGCCCAGGGGTACGCTGCGCTCATGCAGCCGTTCAAGGTGCACAGCGACTTCGCTCCAGCCGGCGACCAGCCCGAAGCCATCGCCAAGCTGGCAGAGGGGATCGAACGCGGCGACCGGTTCCAGACTTTGCTCGGCATCACAGGGTCGGGCAAGTCGGCGACCATCGCATGGGTCGTGGAGCAGGTGCAGAAACCGACGCTCGTGCTGGCGCCCAACAAAGCGCTCGCGGCGCAGCTCGCCAACGAGTTTCGGCAGTTCTTCCCCGAGAACCGAGTGGAGTACTTCGTCAGCTACTACGACTACTACCAGCCGGAGGCGTACATCGCCCGCACCGACACGTACATCGAGAAGGAGTCGACGATCAACGACGAGATCGACCGGCTCCGGCATTCCGCCACCGCCGCGCTGCTCGCCAGAAAGGACGTGATCATCGTCGCTTCCGTTTCGGCGATCTACGGGCTCGGGTCGCCCGAGCAGTACGAAGGTCAGCTGTTGCGTCTGGTCCGTGGTGTCGAGCTGCCGCTCGAGTTTGCGGTGCGCCGCCTGGTCGACATCCAGTACGAACGCAACGAGGTCAACCTGGTGCGCGGCCGGTTCCGGCTCAAGGGCGACACGCTCGAGGTCTTTCCCTCGTACGAGGAGTCGGTGTACCGGGTGGAATACTTCGGAGACGAGGTCGAGCGGATCCTCCAGATGAACCCGGTCACCGGGGAGGTCATCGACGAGCTCGGCGAGCTGTGGGTGTATCCGGCGACGCACTATGTCACCGGGCGAGATCGCATCGAGCGCGCCATCGAGGGCATCCGCATCGAGCTCGCCGAGCGACTCCGCGAGTTCGAGGCCGAGGGCAAGATGCTCGAAGCGCAGCGGCTGCGGATGCGTACCAACTACGACATGGAGATGATGCGTGAGATCGGCACGTGCGCCGGCATCGAGAACTACTCGGTCTATCTCGACGGCCGCCAGCCGGGGGATCCACCGTACACGCTGCTCGACTACTTCCCCGATGACTTCCTCATGGTGCTCGACGAGAGCCATGTCACGGTGCCCCAGATTCACGGTCAGTTCGCCGGCGATCGCAGCCGCAAGGAGGAGCTGGTCAAGCACGGCTTCCGTTTGCCCACCGCCAAGGACAACCGCCCGCTCACGTTCGAGGAGTGGTATGAGCGAGTCGACCAGGCGATCCTCCTCTCGGCCACGCCAAGCGAATGGGAGATCCAAGAGTCCGGCCAGGTCGTCGAGCAGATCATCCGCCCCACGGGACTCGTCGATCCGGAGGTCGTGATCCGGCCGACGAAAGGCCAGATCGACGATCTCGTCGAGGAGGTCCAGGTACGCGCCGAGCGGGAGCAGCGGGTGCTGGTGACCACCCTCACCAAGAAGATGGCCGAGGACCTCACCAACTACTTGCTGGAGCTGGGGCTCAAGGCTCGGTACTTGCACAGCGACATCGACACGCTGGAGCGGGTACAGATCCTCCGGGATCTGCGATTGGGGGAGTACGACGTTTTGGTCGGTGTCAACCTGTTGCGTGAGGGTCTCGATCTTCCTGAAGTGTCGCTCGTGGCCATCCTCGATGCGGACAAGGAGGGTTTCCTTCGCTCCGAGACGTCCCTCATCCAGACCATCGGTCGCGCCGCGCGCAACGTCGAGGGTCAAGTCATCATGTACGCCGACGACGTCACCGACTCGATGCAGCGAGCCATCAACGAGACGAACCGGCGGCGCATGATGCAGTTGCAGTACAACGAGGAACACGGCATCGATCCGCAGACCATTCGCAAGAAGGTGAGCGACATACTCGAATTGGTGTCGAGTGGGGATGCACCCGCCGGAGATAGACGGCGAAGGGAGCTCACCTCCCGTACCCCTCTCGATCTGTCGCACGACGACTTGCGGCGTCTCATCCAGAGCCTGGAGGAGGAGATGCACGAGGCGGCCGGCGAGCTGCGTTTTGAGTATGCCGCCAGACTGCGCGACGAAGTGAACGAGCTGCGCCGCGAGTTGCGCGAGCTCACCGATGCTGCCGTGTGAAGAAGCGCTCCACCCGCCTGCGGGCGTGCTGGTTTTTGACCTGAGGTAGATCCGCGACGACGCTGCAGCTGGATGCGCCCCCAGCAACGCTTCGTTGATCACCCGACACGGCCCCGGCGGTTCGATGGCTATGCGCTGTTGCTGATCGCAGCACTCCTCCTCGGTGCCTTCGCAGGTATCGCCACGGCACCCGACGACGAGAGACTCGGTGGTGATTTCGTAGCGTTCTATGGGGCAGGGCGGACGGCCATCGAGGAGGGCTGGACGGATCTGTACGACCCGGTCACCCAGTCGGCAGTGCAGAGCGCCATCACTCCGGGAGACGGATTTCTGTACTTCGCCTACCCGCCGTTCTTCGCCGTGCCGTACACCGCCGCTGCGTTGCTTCCGTTCCGGCTCGCTTTGGCAATGCATGTCCTGGTGATGAGTGGAGCGGTGGTCGCTGCCGTGGCGATGTTGCGGCGCCTCACGGACGTCCCCTCGATCCCCATCGCTACGGCGGTGGCCCTCACCTTCGGGCCGCTCGGTGCGAGCGTGCTCGGAGGGCAAAACGTGGCGCTCACCGCAGCGCTGTTCGTCGCCACGGCACTGTTGGAGAGCCAGGGGCACGAGCGCAGCGCCGGGTTCGTAGCGGCCATGACATTCTTCAAGCCGCAATTCGGGCTGCCGCTCGCGGGGTTGTTGCTCCTGCTGCGCCGTCGCCGCTTGGTCACGGGGTGGTTCCTCGGTGCGTTGACGTTGTGGAGCGCCAATACCGTGTTGCTCGGGCCCGGCTGGGTGGACGGCTGGACCGAGCACCTGCCGTGGTTCGCCGACGAGAACCTTGCGACGAGCGGAGACCTGTTCGTATCACTACCCGGGGTCGCCACCCAGCTGCTGCCCGAGCCGCTGAGCGGCTTGATGGGCTACGGGCTCGCCATCGGCGTTGCGGGCGCCGTCGTCGCGGTGTGGCTCCGGTTCACCGACGATCTGGCGCTCCGGTATGCCGCGGCAGGTGCCGGGATAGTGCTCTTGGCCCCGCAGGCGCTCTTCTATGCGGCGGCGCTGTCATTCCTCGCAGTGGCTTGGGTGAGCTCCGCCCACCGCCTGGGGCCGAAACCCGTCGCAGCCGTGTGGTTTGGCGGGTTGCTCGTGTTTGTGCGGCAGATCGGTCCGGTGAGCCCAGTCTTCTTGGTGACGCTGGGTGCATTTGTCTGGGTGCTGTGGCGCTCCCGGGTCGCGCTGCGGAGCGCCGCTTGAGCACGGGGATCGACCTTTCGGTGGTCGTGCCGGCGTTCAACGAGGAACTGCGTCTCCCGGCAATGCTCGCCGATCTGGGGGAGTTCTTGGCGGGCTGGTCGGGCACCGCAGAGGTTGTCGTCGTTGACGACGGCTCCACCGATCGGACTGCAGAGGTGGCTCGCACCACCGGGTCGTCGCTTCCCGGCTTGCAGGTCGTCTCCTACCAGCCCAATCGGGGCAAGGGCTGCGCCGTGCGCACTGGTCTGTTGCTTGCGACCGGATCGGTCCGTCTCTTCCTCGACGCCGACGGAGCGACACCGGCCGCAGAGATACCCAAGTTGCTCGACGCGCTGCGGAGCGGCTGTGACGTCGCCATCGGTTCCATCGGGCTGCCGGAAGCCGACGTGGTGGTGGCGCAACGCCGTCTTCGTGTACTTGCGGGCACCGTGGGGAATGCTGCGATCCGCTGGATGCTGCTGCCGGGCATCTACGACACACAACGAGGCTGCAAGGCCGTGCGCGCCTCCGCCGTTCCTCTGGTCGTCGAGCCGCTGACGGCCGACGGCTTTGGATTCGACATCGAGATGCTGGCATTGGCTCGGAGCGCCGGGCTGGACGTGTGTGAGGTCCCGATCCGCTGGCAGCACATCCCGGGCGCGTCCCTCACTCTGCATTCGTACCTGGCGGTGCTCAGAGACGTCATCCGGCTGCGCCGCCGGGTGGGGCGATTGACCGCGCGGTCGGCGAGCACACCGGCACCGTCGCAACCATCCGGCTCGGACGAGTGAAACACTCTCGTGTAATTTGTGTCACTCGGCGGGGGTACACTCGCCGGCAGGTCCGGAGAGCGCTGGCCGGGCGAAAGGGAGAGCGGTGGTGCACGACAGGATCGTGGTCAAGGGTGCTCGCGAGCACAACCTCAAGAACATCGATCTCGAGCTGCCGCGCAATGAGCTCATCGTCTTCACCGGGCTGTCCGGGTCTGGCAAGTCCTCCCTCGCCTTCGACACCATCTTCGCCGAGGGTCAGCGCCGCTATGTGGAGAGCCTGTCGGCGTACGCTCGGCAATTCCTCGGTCAGATGGACAAGCCCGACGTGGATTTCATCGAGGGTTTGTCCCCGGCGATCTCGATAGACCAGAAGACCGCAAGCCGCAATCCGCGGTCGACCGTCGGCACCGTCACCGAGGTTCACGATTACCTCCGGTTGTTGTACGCCCGAATCGGCGTGCCGTACTGCCCCAACGACGGGGCTCCGGTCACGCGTCAGACACCACAGCAAATCGTTGATCAGATCCTCGAACTCGAGGAGGGGACGCGTTTTCAAGTGCTGGCGCCCGTGGTGCGGGGCCGCAAGGGGGAGTTCGAGAACCTGCTCAAGGATCTCGCCCGGGAGGGCTTCGCCAGGGCGCGCATCGATGGCGAGGTGCGGGACTTGGTCGAGGACATCAGGTTGGACCTCCATTACCAGCACACCATCGAGGTGGTCGTCGACCGGTTGGTGAGCAAAGAGGGGATCACCCGGCGTCTCACCGACTCGTTGGAGACCGCGCTCCGGCTGGCCGACGGCAGCGCCGTGATCGACGTCGTGGACGGGCCGACGCTCACGTTCAGCCAGCATCACGCCTGCCCCGAGTGCGGGATCAGCTTCGAAGAGCTGCAACCACGAAACTTCTCGTTCAACAGTCCCTACGGAGCATGCGTCGAGTGCAACGGGATCGGCACTCGGTACCAGGTCGATCCGAAGCTGATCGTCCCCCAACCCGACAAGTCGCTCGCCGAGGGAGCCATCGCCCCATGGGGGGGCCGTCACCGGATGCGCTACTACCAGCGGTTGCTGGCGGCCGTGGCGGCTGAGGAGGGCATCGACATGCACGCGCCTTTCCGCACCTTGAGCGCCAAGCACCGCAGGTTGCTGCTCGAGGGAGCGCCGCAGGATCGTCCGTTCACCGTCACCTACCAGAATCGGTTTGGACGGCAACGTAGGTACCAGACGACCTATGAGGGTGCCGTGCCGTGGGTGGAACGGCGCTACCGGGAGGCCGAGAGTGACTCGGCACGCGACCAGTACTCGGACTTCATGCGCCAGGTTCCGTGTGACGTCTGTGGTGGTGGCCGGCTCAACCCGGTATCGCTGGCGGTCACCATCGGGGGAAGATCGATTTTCGAGGTCTCGTCGCTGGCACTGCGCGATACGGTTCGCTTCATCGAAGAGCTGGATCTGACCGAGCGGGAGGCAGCGATTGCTGCGGCGGTGACCAAGGAGATCCGGGCGCGGCTCCAATTCCTCGTCGACGTGGGGCTCGACTACCTCACGCTGATGCGCTCTGCCGCCACCCTCGCCGGCGGCGAGGCACAGCGGATCCGGCTTGCCACGCAGATCGGATCTGGTCTCGTTGGCGTGCTCTACATCTTGGACGAGCCGTCGATCGGGTTGCATCACCGCGACAATCGCCGCCTCATAGAGACACTGCTGCGACTTCGTGACCTGGGCAACACCCTCATCGTGGTCGAGCACGACGAGGAGACGATCAGGGTCGCCGACCACGTCGTCGACATCGGCCCGGGTGCCGGCGAGCATGGCGGCCGAATCGTCGCCGAGGGCGAGCTGCGGGACATCATTGCCGAGCCCTCCTCCATCACCGGTGACTATCTGTCCGGACGCCGCACGATTCCCACCCCACCGACACGACGCCGCGGCAGCGGCAAGGCCATCAAGATCGTCGGTGCGGCGGAGAACAATCTGAAGGACATCGACGTCTCGTTCCCATTGGGAACGCTGGTTGCGGTGACCGGGGTGTCCGGCTCGGGCAAGTCCTCGCTCGTCCAAGAGATCCTGTCGAAGGCGATGCACAGCGACCTCAACGGGGCCCGGGCTCTTCCCGGCGCACATCGCCGGATCAACGGGCTGCAACACATAGACAAAGTCATCAACATCGATCAGTCACCCATCGGGCGCACCCCTCGCTCGAACCCCGCCACGTACACCAAGGTCTTCGACAAGATCCGCACCCTGTTCGCCGCCACGCCCGATTCGAAGGTCCGCGGCTACAAGCCGGGACGGTTCTCCTTCAACGTCTCGGGTGGACGCTGCGAGACATGCAAGGGGGACGGCACGCTGCGCATCGAGATGCATTTCCTTCCCGACGTCTACATCCCGTGTGAGACGTGCAAGGGCCGCCGGTACAACCGGGAGACGCTCCAGGTGCTGTTCAAGGGTCGATCCATCGCCGATGTTCTGGAGATGTCGGTCGAGGAGTCGCTCACCTTCTTCGAGAACCAGCCGAGCATCGTACGAACGCTGCAAACGCTGTACGACGTGGGTCTCGGCTACGTGCGCCTCGGACAACCGGCGCCGACGTTGTCCGGTGGTGAAGCACAGCGGGTCAAGTTGTCATCCGAGCTTGGCAAGCGATCGACCGGTCGCACCTTCTACATCCTCGACGAGCCAACCACGGGTCTCCATTTCGAGGATGTGCGTAAACTGCTCCAGGTGCTGCAGCGTCTGGTCGACCAGGGCAACACCGTGGTCGTCATCGAGCACAACCTCGACGTCATCAAGACCGCCGATTGGATCATCGATCTCGGCCCCGAGGGTGGCGATGAGGGGGGCCGCATCGTTGCCGAGGGCACACCAGAGACGATCGCCGCAACGGGGGAGTCGTACACGGGCAAGTTCCTCCGTGAAGTCCTCGCCTAGCGGAGCATGAGTGGGTGGGAGTCGGCCGCCGAGTGGTGGCTCGATCTGATCTCCGATGACCCCATCTTCAGCAGCGACGTGCTGCCGCTGCTGGAGACGGTGTGCGGGTCGCGACGTGGCCTATGGCTCGATCTCGGAGCGGGTACGGGGCGCGTATCCGCAGCGATGGACGGGGATTGGGTGAGCTGCGATGTGGCAGAGCCGCTGTTGCGACACATTCCTCCGGCGCGACGACCGGTTCGATGCCGGCTACCCGATCTGGAGTGGCTGCGAGCAGGTTCGTTGGGCGGCGCGGTGGCGGTCTTGGTGGTCGAGCACATCGCCGCACTTGAAGCGCTGTTCGCCGGCTTGCATCGTGTCGTGTCGGATGCCGGGGCGATGGCCGTCGTCATGAACCACCCCGCCTTCACCGCGGAGGGCGCCGGTCCGGTGATCGATGCGGCGGACGGAGAAGTCCTGTACCGGTGGGGCGACTACTTCCTCGAGCACACGACATCTCACGGCACCCAACCCGAGATCCTGTTCCACCATCGGCCGCTCGGCCGCATCCTGAACGTGGCCGCGGGGGCCGGCTGGTCGCTGCAGCATTGCATCGAGCGAGCGCTGTCTCCCGCTGCGGTCGCCGCTCACCCCGGCTACACCGGCCATGAGCACATCCCGCGACTCCTCGCTCTCCGCTGGACCCGGGCCTGACGAATCATTTCCTCGTGGGTGCACAAATGGTGCGTGCGACCCATGGCGAAAGACCTAGTCACACTGCAAAGTGAGGCCGTGGTAGGCGATCACGTCGGGGGGCGTGACGCACACAAACCATGGGGGGCGATGCGGTAGTTTCCCTACCTACGAACGTAGGTAGGGATCTACCTTTTCGGAGGCGAGCGACGTGCGAGACCGTACGTGGCGCTGCAGAAGGTTGCCGGGCATGTTTTGCGCCCTCTGCTCACGCAGAGGTTGCCCGGGCGGATCGACTGCGGTGCAGCAGCGTGCGGTGTAGTCGGTCAGATCGTCACCAGGGCGACCGGCTTGCCGGTCGCCCTGCCCTTCAGTGTTGGTCGCTGAGAGCTGTATCCCTTTGGTCGCTGAGATCCGCGTTGCATGATCGGTGGGGGGTGGTGGGGCGGATCAGCTCCCGGGGCTGCCGCGTTGCGTGTGAGTGGGGGAATCGCCGCACCCGTT
>JBFISM010000064.1:0-19382 GCA_041608535.1 Acidimicrobiia bacterium | reverse complement strand
GGCCTCTGTCTTCGACTCCTTGCGGGCCTCCGCCGGATCGATCCACGGCTCGAAGTCGGAAGGGAGGAGGTCGGGGAAGTTCAGCAACAGGTTGGTCATGTCGCCTTTGGGGTCGAGGATCAGAGTGGGGATCCCCTGTAAGAGAGCCTCCTCGAGAAAGATGATCCCGAGACCCGTCTTGCCGCTTCCCGTCATCCCGACGATGACGCCGTGTGTGGTCAGATCGCCCGGGTCGTAGTCAACGACCGTGTCGGTCCTGTCTCCACTCTCTGCATCTACCGTGGCGCCGAGGAAGAGCCCGGCGGTGTGTGTGGTGGCGGTCATCGTGTCTCCCAATGTCCTGGTCGCTGGGTCCGGGGCAGCATCCTACCGATCGCCACCCCGGGCACTTGGTGCGCCGGCAGGCGAGCTGGCGCTCCTGGGTTGCTCGTCTGGCGCTTCGCTTTGCGGCTCATCGCTTAGCTGCATGTGCGCTGTATCGTGACGGCGTGTCCAAGCCGACTGCACGATCGCTTGACGCATGGAGGGGAATGCTGAATGCCCATGCCGAGGTCGTCGGTCGCCTGACGCGGGAGATGAAGGACCAGATGGGCATTCCCCTCACCTGGTACGAAGTGCTCCTCATCCTCTACGAGTCGCCCACCAAGTCCCGGCGCATGCACGAGCTCGCCGAAGCGCGGGTGCTCAGCCGTAGTGCGGCGACCCGCCTCGTCGACCGCATGGTCAGGGCAGGTCTCGTCGACCGGACCGACTCTGCGGTGGACGGCCGCGGCACCAACGTCGTCATGACCGAGGAGGGTGTGGCGCTGTTGCGCCGTGCGGGCAGGTTGCATCTCGACGGGATTGCCCGTCATTTCGGTGACTTCGTCACGGAGGAGGAGGCCGAGGTGCTCGCCGGTGTGCTGTGGCGGGTGGCGGAGAAGCTGCGCTCAGCCGAGATGTAGCGCACCGGTGACGACGGCGACCGCCTCGCGCACCGTCGTCACGCTCGTCACCGGTGTGCGATCGGTCTCCAACATCTCTGCGAGGTGGTCGACGAGCACTCTCCACTGCGCACCCACGGTAACGACGGGCTTGGCGCGGTTTCCGGCGAATCGGGCGACGAAGGCCGTGTTCCATGCTGCGATCAGCTCGCTGAGCGTGCCGATCGAGCCGGGCAGCACGATCGATGCGCCGCTGAGCGAGACCAAGGTGTGGATACGCTCGGTTATCGAGCTGTGTGCGATCTCCTCGACCACGAACGGATTGGCCCCGCTCCGTTCGGGAAACACCGTAGGAGCCGTCACTCCGATCACATGGCCGCCTCGTGAGGCAGCGCCGGAGGACACTGCTTCCATCGCACCTCCGTAGCCGCCGGTGGCGACGGCGAGGTCGGCCTCGGCGAGAAGCCGGCCGCACAGCGCAGCCTCCTCCCAGGCTGCGGTGCCCGGTGCCACCGTCGATGCCCCGAAGACGGCCACGACTCGCCGCAGGTGTCTCCCCGGCGCCTCAGCCATCGTCATCGACCCTCCGCGGGACGAGCCGGACGTTGCTGGCGTCGATCGGAGACGATCCGTCGCGCAGGACGATGAACTCGACGCTGTCCGCGGGCGGACCCTCACCGGGTAGCACGTCGCGGCGGAAGACCTGGAGGCGCACCGTCAGCGGTATCCGGGGATCGGTGGCGATGGCGGTGACCCCGAGCTCGGCTGCCTCTTCGGCGATGAGATCGTCGATGGTGGGCCGCGGGGGATCGTCGGGCAGCATGTCGAGGATGCGGCGCTGGCGTCGCGAGGGTCGGCGGAGGGGCGAGCCGTTTGGTTGTTCGCCGGTCACGTCGGTCGCCGACCGCTTACGGCTCAGCGTCCCCAGCAGCCAGCCGAGAACGAAGCCGACCACCCCGGCAATCGCTACCTCCACGCGCTCACGCCTCGTAGACGACGAGCACGGTGGCTGCGACCTCTGCCTCGTTCTCCAGCTCGATGTCCTCGTCACCACACTCCCACACGGCGCCGGCAGCAGCCGTTCGGCCGTCGCACTTCACGGAGCCGGAGAGGACCACGACGGCGTCTCCCGAGACTGTTGCAGCATGTCCCGGTCGGATGGTGAGTTCGTCGACGATGCGTTCGCCACTCGAGGTGAGGCGCTCGGTAGTGCCCCAGGCGGCCGGGGAGCGCTTGGCCCGCTCCGACTCGCTGCGGCCGCGCTCGTTCAGCTTGGCGACGATGGTGCGGACGTCTTGGGTGCGGTCCATGTGGGCAACGAGCACTGCATCCGGTGTGGACACCGCCACGACGTTGGACAAACCGACGACCGTGAGCAGCGGTCCCTCACTGCGCAGGTAGCTCCCGGCAACGCCGGTGTGGACCACGTCGCCGAAGACCGCATTGCCTGCCTCGTCCTTGTCGGCGACGTCGTGGAGCGATGCCCAGGAACCGACGTCGCTCCAGCCCGCATCGAGGGGAACAACGGCGCCCGAATTCGTCTTTTCCATGACTGCGTAGTCGATGGAGTCGGCCGGGGATGCGGCAAACGCCGCGGCGGCGAGGCGCAACGCACCTGTGGCGGCATCGGTCGTGGCGCCGGCCACGGCCTCCCGGCACGCCAGCGCCATCGCCCCGTCGCACCGCTCCAGCTCCGACAAGTACACCGAGGCCTTGAAGACGAACATCCCGCTGTTCCACAGGTACCCCCCGCTGGCGAGCAGCTTCTCGGCCTGCTGCCGGGAGGGCTTCTCGACGAACCGAGCGAGTTCGAAGCTACCTCGTGGCGTCCTCGCCTCTGCGCCCAATTCGACGTAGCCATAGCCGGTGGCCGCATGGTCGGGCACGATCCCGAACGCAACGAGCCTGCCGGTCTGTGCGGCTACTATCGCCGTCTGCACGCTGCGGTGGAATGCTGCGACGTCCTTGATGACATGGTCGGCCGGCATCACGAGCAGGATTGGATCGCCTTGCTGTTGTTGGGCGGCGAGTGCGGCCACGGCTGCGGCGGGCGCCGTGTTGCGGGCGACCGGCTCGACGATGACCAGACCGTCCCCACCCCCGGCCCTCTCGAGCTCGCTGCGGACGATGCTCTCTTGCCGCTCGCTGCAGACGACGATCGGGGGACCGTGGTCGTCGAGCCCGACGACCCGATCGAGCGTTGCATGCAGCATCGTGCGCTCGTCGACCAGGGCGAGGAGCTGTTTGGGGGTGTCGGGCCGAGATGCCGGCCACAAACGGGTGCCGGATCCTCCGGACAACACCACGGGCACGACGCGGGGCCTGTCCATGGACCCAAGTTAGATCATCGAGATCGGTCCGGTCGGCGGTGTTCCGCCGTCCCGTGCCGGAGTAGCGTGCCCTCCCGGGCGAAGCGACTCCAGGAGCAATCACATCGACGAGCGAGACCGACTGGCCGATTATCTCCTCGCCGGCTACGTCAGTGGCCCGGAGGCGGCGACCGAAGCGACCTCCCGGGCGCTGGCCAAGGTGGGCACGGCGAACTCGATCCTGCTCGTCGAAGGCGTGAGCGATCAGATCGCGGTGGAGACCTTGGCGCAGCGCACCGGCAGAGACCTCGCCGCCGAGGGGGTGGTGATCCTGCCGATGGGTGGAGCCCAGGCGGTTGCGGGGTATCTCCGTCGGTTTGGCTCGCAGGGCGACGGATTGCGGCTGGCCGGTTTGTGCGATGCGGCAGAGGAAGAGGTGTTTCGCCGAGCTCTCGTGTCGGCTGGGCTCGGGGAGCCGGCGTCTCGTGGGGAGATGGCGCACCTCGGGTTCCATGTCTGCGTGGATGATCTCGAGGACGAGCTGGTCCGGGCAGTTGGTCCCGATCGGGTGCTGGAGCTGTTCTCCTCCCAGGGTGACCTCGGCTCCTTCGAGACACTGCAGAAGCAACCGGCGTGGCGGGGCGAGCCGGCTGCGGCACAGATGCGCCGATTCCTGGGCGCCGGAGCACGCCGCAAGCTCCGCTACGCCAAGCTGCTTGTTGCGACGGTGCCGCTCGAGCGGGTGCCTCTCCCGATTGCGGGAGCCCTGGCTGACGTCTGACCTCGAGTCCGGCGACGAGTCGGGGCGGCTACCGTCGCAGCGATGCTCGACGTTGATGCGATTCGGCGGCAGTTTCCGGCGCTGCAGCGCCGGCTCGACGGACGCCCTGTGGTCTACGCCGACGGGCCCGGCGGGACCCAGGTGCCGGAGACGGTGATCGTGGCCATGAGCCGGGCGCTACGCGATGGAGTCTCCAACATCGGTGGGCCGTTTGCGGCGAGTCGCGATGCCGCCGGCATCGTTCGCGAAGCGCGCCGCGCCGCCGTCGATCTCTTCGGCGCAGCCAGTCCGAACGAGATCGTGTTCGGACAGAACATGACCTCGCTCACGCTTGCCCTCGGCCGCGCGCTGTCTCGCACCTGGGGAGCCGGGGACGAGATCGTGTGCACCAAGCTGGATCACGACGCCAACGTCTCGTCGTGGATGCAGGCGGCGCAGGCAGCCGAGGCGACCGTGAAGCTGGTCGACTTCGACCGGGAAACGGGACTGCTCGATCCTCGCGCCGTCGGTGAGGCCATCACCGACCGCACCCGCTTGGTGTGTGTCACCCATGCATCCAATGCCATCGGTTCGATCGTCGACGTTGCGGCGGTCGCCCGGGTGGCGCACGAGGTCGGAGCGCTCCTCTTCGTCGATGCCGTGCATTTCGCCCCGCATGGTTCCATCGACGTGCGCAGCATCGGCTGTGACTTCATCGCCGCCTCCGCATACAAGTTCTTTGGACCGCACACCGGTGTCATGTACGGCCGTGAAGAGCTGCTCGCCGGGATCGATGCGGTGAAGATCCGACCGGCGCCGTCGGAACCCCCGGGGAAGTGGGAGTCGGGGACGCAGAGCTTCGAGAGCCTCGCCGGGGTGACTGCGGCGATCGACTACCTCGCCGGGCTCGGCGAAGGAGACGATCGTCGCACGCGGCTCATCGATGCGATGCGGCTGGCCACAGCCCACGAGGCCGTGCTCTCGCAGCGCTTCTTGGACGGCGTCGCCCGAATCGAGGGCGTTCGGGTCTATGGCACGACCGATGTCTCCCAGCGCACTCCGACGTTTGCGGTCGACATCGCAGGCGTCGCTCCGCGAGAGGCGGCGCGCAGGCTGGGTGAGGCGGGGATCTTCGTCTGGGACGGTCACTACTACGCGCTCGAGGTGATGCGCCACCTCGGCGTGCTCGATTCCGGGGGTCTGGTGCGCATCGGCTTCGTCCACTACACCACCCCGGACGAGGTCGATCGCGTGCTCGAGATGCTCGAGCGAATCTCGCGATGACCCACCCGGGCGATGCGCGCCGCAGGGTGAACCCGCCACTCCGGGCGTCTTGCGCTACACGAGGTTCCTCGGTGCGAAGCTCATCAGGAAGCTGCTCTTGAACTCGGATGGACCGATGTACTCGAGGCGACCCCGTCCCAGCTTGAAGTTGTAGCGGAGATTGAGCGGCTGCAGCGAGGTGTCCGCCGGAACCAGGTTGTTCATCGGCTGACCCGGATAGTTGAAGAACGAGTACAGCACCCCGTTGGGAACGGCATCGGTGACATACGCCACTGCGGTCACCTCGGCGCTCATCTGATTCCCGAGCTGATCGATCACCCGATCGCTCCACACCCGCACCCAGTCACCCGACTCGATACCGGCGGCAGCGGCGTCGTCCGGCGAGATCTCGATGAAGTTCGCCGGCCAGCGGTCGACGTTGTAGGACATGCGGAGCTGATCTCCGAGGTTGTTCCACAGCGCGTTGACTCGCCCGTTGAGCACATAGAACTCGTTTGCCGACGGTCCGAGCACCCTGAGACGCTCGGCGACGGCATCCCAATCGGGGAGCGTGAAGTTCGCTTTGCCGGAGTCGGACCTGAAGGCGAGATCCCCGTGCAGGCGCACGGTGCCTTTGATCGTGTCACCTTCGCGGCGGATGGGACATTGAATGCCGGCGGCTTCGCTGTAGTCGCCCGCTGCTGCCGTCATGGTCGAGAAGCTCTTCAAGAGGTCGTGGGCACGGATGCCTTGCTCCTGAGCCAGGACCACCAGCTCGTTGTAGGCCTTGCGGCCGCCCGACGCCGGGCCTCCTTCTTCGAAGATCGCGTTGGTGTCGGGCCAGTCGAATCCCTCGAAACCCATGCGCTGGGCGATGGCGGCGGCGATCCGCCAGTCGGGCATCGCCTCGCCGGGGGGATCGGCGACCTTCTCGTAGAGGTACAGCCGGCGCTCGGCGCTCATGCGGGCCGTGGTCTCCTCACCCCAGCCGGCGGCGGGGAGGACGAGGTCGGCGTACTCGGTCGTTGCGTTTGGATACAGCTCTTGGTGCACCACCACCGTGCCCTCGGCATCCACCCTCGCTTTGAGTGCTTGGATGGCGCGCTGGGTGTTGGTCGTGCGCACCTCGGGACCGGTGCGCCGCGTGAGCTCGTCGAGCCTTTCGCGGAGACGTTCGGTCGCCGCCATCGCTCCCACCCAGTTGGTGCCGATGACCCACATGAAACGGGTGTTCCCCTCCACGAACCACCGGTCAGTATCCATCTCGATCTTGTTGCCCTCGTACTCGTGGGGCGACTTGTCGATGGGGTAACCGCCACCGCTGAGCCCGCCACGTTGGTGGCCGCCCATGCGCGACGTGGTTCGGCCCGGTCGGCCGACGGCGCCGAGCAACACACCGAGGCTTCCGATGGCGGCAGTGTTCTCGTAGTTGTGCGACCAGTAGAGCCCCTTCTCGAACCTTATGCTCGTCTTCTTGCGGGACCCGTCCTCATTGGGGGCGGCGATCATCTCCGCCGCGGCCCGGATCTTGTCTGCAGGCACTCCGGTGATCGCTTCGGCACCCTCCGGAGTGAAGTTCTCGCTACCGAACAGGTAGTCGCGATACTCCTCGAAGGACAGACCGAACTTCAGTCGCCGCCAGCCCGATTCCCCGTCGAGCTCGCCACGCGTAGCCGTGTGATCGGCGATGAACTCGGCGTCCTCCCAGCCGTTGGCGATCACCTCACGAGCGATGGCGTTGAGTAGGGCGGTGTCGGTACCGGGCAGGAGCTGGAGATGGAGCCCGCCGTTCTTCTCGGCCATCTTGGCGGTGAACCCTCTGCGTGGATTGATCTCGACGGTAGGAGTCGACCGCATCCACTGTGTGTAGCGGACTGTCTTCGTCTCGTACGGATCGGTCCCGACCAGCAGCAGCACGTCCGCTTCGCTGTCGTCGATGTACGCCGAGTTGAATGCGTCGATCCCACAGTCGGACAGCCCGGGCGTGTCGTCGCCCTCTGCAGGAGCGTGATGAGGTGCCCAGTTCGGGGTGCCGATCATGCCCCGAGCCAGCTTGCTGATCGCATACGTGTTCTCGAAGAACTGGTACGAATAGACCTTCACTCCCCAGGCGAGCTCGTCGTGGGTCTCGAGCACGTGCTCGGACACACGGGCGAAGATCTCGATCGCGGCATCCCACGAGATCGGCACCAGCTGGTCGCGTACCCGCAACAGCGGCGTGGTGAAGCGGTCGGCGGTCGCTGTGCCGGGGTTGTACAGCTTGCGGGCGAGAACGCCACCGCGAATGCTGTGCTCTCCGGCGATGTTGGCGACATCCACCTCGGGATCCGGTTGCACGATGACGTTGACCAGCTCGCCGTTGTAGGTGACGACGTTGTGCATGTTGGGCGTCACCCCGAGGCCGATCCCGGCAGGGAGATCCACCCCGAGCGCGTTCTCATCGGCGCGGGGCCCTCCCTCGGTGCTCACCGGCCAGCGGATGACCCGGTAGCGGCATGCCACCGGGCAGAACTCGCAAGCCGTGTGCACGATCTCCGCATCGACGGGTGGAATGGGGACGGATTGGCGAACATCGCTACTCATCAGGAAACCTCCACCGGTTCGCCATCCAGCAGGTTGCTGCGATAGCCGTAGACAAGCCCCACAACACCCTCGGCATAGACCGCATCGTCCTCCAGGGCGAGCATCAACTGAGGCAGCCGCTGGGTGGCCTGTCCCAGCACCACCTGTCCGCCGACGGCGGCGTCGAAGGTGGAGAAGTGTCCAGGGCATGGTCCGAAGACACACGTCTGCGGATCGAAGGTGCCGTCGAGCGGCCAGCCCATATGGGTGCACTTCGTGGAGAACGCAACGATGTCCTGGTCCGCCCCGAGCCCGAACTGGGCAGGTTTGCCAAGCTTGACGAGCGCTGCGGTTTGCCCAACGAGCGGATACTCGAACGACACCGGTTGTCCCACCTCGAGCTCGGAAACACTTGCGACGCGCACTCTGGGGTAGAACACCAAGACGTCGCCGGCGCCGCCGGTCGTGGGCTCGGCCACCATGGCCACGTCTCCATCGCCGGTGCTGGCGCCGATGCCCCAACCGACGAGACCCCCGAGCACGGCGCCCCCCGTGGCCCCGAGCACGAAACCGAGGAAGTCCCGCCGGCTCATCGCCGTCTCCAGCTGGCGGACTTCGCTCTTGGCTTGCTCGGCTTGCCGCTCGGCAGCTCGTACAGCTGCAGCGAACTCGCGAGCACGGTCATCCGGGGACGGCGCGCCGGAAGTCGTGTCGTCGGACGTCATGAAGGCCCCTTGGTCGACGGACGGGTGGTTGGGTCGACCGTACGAAAGGCGCCCGGAACCGACAGGGGTCGAAGGTCCCGACCCAATACACCGTTGGTCCGATAGCTGGGGCCGACGAGCTGTCGATTGGGCGTTTCGCCGCTGCGGCGGCCGCTTCTCGTCACTGGCCCCCGCTAGCGTCGCATCCGTGGAACAACACACCTATACCGTCGCCGAGCTGAGCGCCGTCGTGGCTGCCACCCTGCAAGCCACCTTCGTGGATGAGGTGTGGGTGCAGGGCGAGATTCGCGATCTGAGCCGTGCTCGCACGGGTCACGTCTACTTCTCGCTCGTCGATCCCGGTACGGACGGGAATGAGACCGTGCTGCCCGTGACCTTGTTCGCCACTGAGCGCTTCGTGGTGAACCGGGTGCTGATGCGCAGCGGGGGTGCGATCCGGATGACGGACGGCATCAACGTGCGCATCCGGGGCCGGCTGAGCCTCTACCCGCAGCGCAGCACGGTGCAATTGCGGATGTCGTGGATCGACACCGACTTCACCCTGGGCCAGCTCGCCGCAGAGCGGCATGCCCTCATCGAGAAACTCACCGCAGACGGCACGCTCCTCCGCAACCGCGACCTGGCGATGCCCGCGATGCCGCTGCGGGTTGGTCTCGTCACCAGCTCGGGAAGTGCGGCACATGCCGATTTCGTCACAGAGCTGCAGCGGTCGGGCTACGGCTTCCGGGTGCTGGTGTCGCATGCTGCGGTTCAGGGAATCGATGCGCCGGGTTCGTTGGCCGCCGCCCTCGATCGGCTCGCCGCAGTGCGACTCGATGTCGTCGCGGTGGTGCGTGGGGGCGGCGCGCAGACCGATCTGGCCACGTTCGACACCGAGATCGTCGCCCGAGCCATCTCCCGGTGTGCGGTGCCGGTCTTGACGGGGATAGGTCATGAGACCGACCAGACGGTCGCCGACCTCGCAGCACACGCCGCCCACAAGACCCCGACTGCCTCGGCTCAGGCGATCGTGGCTGCAGTGCGAGCTTTCGTGGGCCGCCTCGATGCCGCCGCGATCCGAATACAGCGGGCACACCGGCGTGTCGTGGAGCGCTCCGGCGCCGTGGTCGAGCACCTGGCGTTCCGGCTGCGGAGCGCCGGCGATGTGCACCTCGGTCGCAACCAGATGCGTCTCGAGAGCATCTGGTCGCGCATCGGTGCCGGAGCCGTCCGTCGGTGTGTGACCGCCGATGGGAGGATCATCGGGATCGGCGAGCAGAGCATGTGGATGGCGAAGCGGGGCCTCGGTGTCGCCGAGTCGCAGGTCGATCACCTGTCCACCGCTACTGGCGCTGCCGGCCGTCGGGCGTTGGCTCATGCTGCACATAGGCTCGATGTGGCAGCGGCATTGACGGAGAGCCACGATCCTGCGGTCATGTTCGCCCGGGGCTGGTCGATCACATACGGACCCGGCGGCACGCCGGTGCGGGAACCTGGAGAGGTCGATGTGGGCGACCGGCTGCACACCGTCGTCGGGGGTGGCGCCATTCCCAGTGTGGTCGTCGAGGCGGAGGGAGGACCGTGAGCGAGCCCATCGGATATGCGGAAGCCATGGCCGAGCTCGAAGCGATTCTGGCTGAGATAGAGGCCGACGACGTCGACGTGGACGTGCTGTCAGATCGGGTAAAGCGCGCCGCGGAACTGATCAAGGTGTGCCGGCAGCGAATCCACGACACCCGGGTGGAGGTCGAGGACATCGTTGCCGGGTTGGTCTCACCCGAGGATGACGCCTGAGCGGAGACGTGCACGCCAGGTTCGCCGGGGTCCCCGGCTACGCTGCGAGCGGTGATTCCGCAAACCATCGAAGATCTCGCAGCGGCGCTCGAGCGCGAGAAGTATGTCGCCGATCGGGCCCTCGTGGTTGCGATCCATCTCGCCCTGCAGCTGGAGCGTCCGCTCTTTCTCGAGGGCGATGCCGGAGTGGGGAAGACCGAGGTTGCCAAGACGCTCGCTGCCATCACCGGCGAGTCGTTGATCCGGCTGCAGTGCTACGAAGGCCTCGACGTCTCCCAAGCGCTCTATGAGTGGGACTACGCCAGACAGATGCTGGCGATCCGCCTGATCGAGGCGCGCCAGGACGGTAGTCATGCCGACGTCGACGACATCATGTCCCGCGACTACCTGATCGCCCGACCCCTGCTGCGCGCGATCGAACGTGGGGCGCTGGGCAAGCGGAGCGTGTTGCTCATCGACGAGCTCGACCGAGCCGACGAGGAGTTCGAGGCATATCTGCTCGAGCTCTTGTCCGATTTCCAGGTGTCTATCCCCGAGGTGGAGACGGTGAGAGCCGTGGCGCCACCCATCGTCGTCATCACGTCGAACCGCACTCGGGAGATCCACGATGCGTTGAAACGACGTTGCATCTACCACTGGATCGACTATCCGGACTTCGAGCGAGAGGTGGCGATCCTGGCAAGCAAGGCTCCTGACGTACCGGAGAAGCTGGCCCGGCAGCTGGCGAGCACCATGGGCCGGCTCCGCCGAATGGACCTCTTCAAACCGCCCGGCGTGGCCGAGACGCTGGATTGGGCCGCGGCGCTGACCCTTCTGGGTGAAGAGAGCCTGTCCGCACCGGTCATGGAGGACACCCTCGGGGTGGTGCTCAAGTACCAGGAGGACATCACCCGGGTGCGAGAGGGCGGTCTGGAGCAGCTCATCGCCGCCGCCGGTTGACGTGGACGGTACATTCGCCACGAACCTCGTCCACTTCGTCCGTTACTTGCGAGCGCGAGGGTTGGGCCTCGGCCCAGGTACTGCCGCGGTGCTCGGTCAGGCGATCGATGTGGTCGGGCTCGACAGCAAGACCGATCTCTATCTGGCGCTGCGCTCCATCATCGTGGTGCGCCCCAGCCAGCAGCCTGCATTCGACGAGGCCTTCGATCTCTTCTTCGGTGGTGTGGTCACCGGTGTCGAGATTCCCGAAGACTTCACCGAACATCGCAGCGACCAGCGCGAGGCCAAGCGAGCAGTGACCCCCGTGTTTGCTCGGAACGTACCCGACCCGGATGATGAGGCTGCCGACGAGGAGATCAGCGAAGTACGTGGCGCCTCGGCGCTGGAGCGGCTGTCGCACCGTGATTTCGGCACGCTCGATGCCAACGAGCAGGAGCAGGTACGACGGCTCATCGACCGTATGGTGTGGAAACCGGCGGCGGTGACATCCCGGCGATGGGGCCCACCCCGGAAAGGGGTCCGGCCCGATCTACGTCGTACGCTGCGCAACGTCTCCGGGGCGACGGGCGATCTCATGCCGCTCGAATGGACCGACCCCCGAATGCGCAGGCGCCCGCTTGTGGTGATCGCCGACATCAGCGGGTCCATGGAGCGGTACTCCGAGCTGTTCCTGCATTTCATCCACGCCGCCCAGGGCAAGCTGGGACGGGTCGAGTCCTTCGTCTTCGCCACCAGGCTGAGCCGGATAACGAGGGAGATGCGGTTGCGCCGTCCCGAGCAAGCGCTGGCGAAGGTGGCATTGGCGGTGAGCGACTGGTCCGGGGGCACCCGCATCGGAGAGGCCCTGGAGACGTTCAACCGAGTGTGGGCGCGTCGTGTCACCCACGGTGGCGCCATCTGTCTCATCATCTCCGACGGGTGGGACACCGGAGATCCCGAGCTGCTGAGCACCGAAATGGCACGCCTGGCGCGCTCGGTCCACCGCATCGTGTGGCTCAACCCGCTCGCCGGTCGCAGCGGGTACGAGCCGGCCACGCGGGGGATGCAGGCGGCATTGCCGTACATCGACGATCTGCTTGCCGCGGGGACGCTCGTCGATCTTCACACCGTCGTGCGGCTTCTAGAGTCGATACCGGCACGTCGGGGCGGTCGGGTCGCTGCCCACGTCTGACCCCACCGAGGAGGACACCATGGAGGAGCTCGAGATCTACGATCGCTGGAAGGCCGCCGGCAAGGACGTTGCGGTGGCCACCGTGGTCAACGTGCAGGGCTCGGCACCGCGCAGCGAAGGCAGCAAGTTCCTCGTGTCGTCCACAGGGGACATGGCGGGGAGCGTGTCCGGAGGCTGCGTCGAGAACGACGTTGCCCTGCACGCCCAGGAGGTCATCGCCAGCGGCGAGCCCAAGCTGGTGACATACGGCATTGCCGACGAGGACGCCTTCGAGGTGGGTCTCACCTGCGGGGGCACGATCCAGGTGTTCATCGAGAAGTGGTGACAACCGTTCTCGACGCAATTCGTGACCTGACCGCCGCCGAGCGGCTGGGTGCGGTGGCGACGGTCGTGTCCGGACCGGCGCTCGGCGCCAAAGCAGTCATCGACGCCAAGGAAGGTGTCGTCGCCGGGAGCCTCCCGGAGGAGGTCCAGGCCGACGTGCTGGCCGACGCAGCCAAGCTGGTTCGTCACGAGCAGAGCCGCACGCTCGAGTACGGCGACAACGAGATCTTCATCGAGACGCTGGCGCCGCAACCGCAGATGCTCATCTTCGGGGCGGGGCACATCGCGCAGCCCCTGTCCAACATGGCCCAAGAGCTGGGATTCCGGGTGGTCGTAGCGGATGCTCGCAAGACCTGGGCCACCGAGGAGCGGTTCCCCAACGTCGACACACTGATCGTCGGCTGGCCGGATGTGGTCTTCGAGGAGGTGGAGCTGGACGCGCGCACCTATGTGGTGCTGCTCAGCCACGATGCACGCTTCGAGGATCCGGTGATGCCGGCGATCCGATCGGCGCCGGTCCGCTACGTAGGAGCGCTGGGCAGCCGCCGCACCGCCGGGATGCGAAGAGAGCGGCTCGAAGCCGCCGGCTGGACGGACGAGGAGATCGATCGCATCCATGCCCCGATCGGTATCGACATCGGCGCCGAGGAGCCGGCGGAGGTGGCGGTATCGATCCTCGCCGAGATCATCCGAGTTCGCTACGGCCATGGCACCGGCCTGTCGTTGCGAGGCACCGACGGTCGCATCAAGAAACAGCGCGGCGAGGAACCGGGCACGGCCTGAGCGACGGGTCGCCCACCACCCGGGGAAGCTTCCTGCGAGCCCGTGAGAGCTCGGAGGTAGAGGCGCCTCGGCTTTGCCGAGGCGTTGCAGGTTGCTTGCGCAAACTGCGGGCGGGGGTCTGTCCCCCCGGCGGAGGGACAGATCCGGGGAGACAGACCCATGTGCCCGTCTCCCGGCGGGGACGGACCGCTCCTGCACAGCGGGTTGGGGGCGGCTACGCTCGCTTGGAGTGGCCGGACGCGGGGGTGCGGGTTGGTCGCACCCCGGGGGGCGCCGGCATGTGGAGGTGGCATGTATCCGCGTTCGTTCGACTACCTCGTCGCCCACTCCAAGGAGGAAGCCCTCGACCTCCTCAGTGAGCGGGGCAGCGATGTCAAGATCCTTGCCGGGGGGCAGAGCCTGATCCCCATGATGAAGCTCCGCTTCGCCAATCCGGGAACGCTCCTCGACATCAACCGGATTCCGGACATGGACGGGATCACGCGAGACAACGGGCACATCACGGTCCAGGCCCTCGCCCGGCACGCCGACATCGTTCGTTCCGACGTGATCCGCAACGGCAATGCAGCGATGGCATCGGCGGCGCCGTGGATCGCCGATCCCATCGTGCGCAACCTGGGGACACTGTGTGGTTCCATCGCCCACCACGACCCCGAAGGCGATTGGGCCTCGGTGCTGCTCGCCACCGGCGCCGACGTCGTCGTCGAAGCGAAGCCCGGAACCGAATACTCCCATCCCGGCGCCGACGGCGCCCACGCAGTCGGTGGAGAGCGGGTGATTCCGATCGAGAACTTCCTCGTGGACATGTTCGCCACGGCGCTTCATCCCACCGAGATGGTCACCGAGATACGGGTGCCCACGTACGCACGAGGCGGAGGCGACTACCAGAAGCTCGAGCGCAAGATCGGCGACTATGCGACGGTTGGCGTGGCAACCCACTTCGAGCTCGACGACAACGACACGATCACGAAGGCCGGCGTCGCCCTGACCTCGGTGTACGCGCACAACCTCAAGGTGACGGAGGCGGAGAGCCTCCTCGTCGGCAACACACCATCGACGGAGCTGTTCGCCGAGGCGGCGCAGATCGCCAAGAACGCATGCGATCCCACGGACGACGTGAGGGGGTCGGCGGCGTACAAGCGCGACGTCGTCAGAGTGTTCACAGAACGCGGTCTCGCTGCGTCACTGGAAGTCGCCCGAGGCTGAGGAGGGGAGCATGGAAGTCAGCATCACCATCAACGGAACCGAGCGCACGGTCGACGTCGAGCCACGCCGGCTTCTCGTCGACGTGATCAGGGAGAATTTCGGTCTCACCGGGACCCACATCGGGTGCGATACGACGAGCTGCGGCGTGTGCACGGTCCTCCTCGACGGCACACCCGTGAAGTCGTGCACCATGTTCGGTGTTCAAGCCGACGGGAGGGAGATCACCACCGTCGAGGGTCTGAAACACGCCGGCGAGCTGGATCCGATCCAAGTCGCGTTCAAGGAGATGCACGGATTGCAGTGCGGTTTCTGCACGCCGGCGATGATGCTCGTCGGCAAGGCGCTTCTCGAGGAGAATCCGGCGCCCAGCGAGGACGACGTCCGCTGGGCGATCTCGGGCAACCTGTGCCGGTGCACCGGCTACGTGAACATCGTGAAATCCATCCAGCATGCCGGGGAGCTCATGGCCGACCGCGCAACCGCCGACGCCTAGGAGCGCATCGATGACGACACTCGACCATCACAACCCCAAGACCAGCCCGGAGGTCGGTGGCATCGGGCACAGCGTGCGGCGAGCCGAGGACGCCCGCTTCATCGAGGGCCGGGGCAACTACGTCGACGACGTGGTCCTGCCCGGCATGCTGCACATGGTGCTGGTGCGCAGTCCCTGGGCGCACGCCACGATCAACGGTATCGACACCTCCGCTGCCGAGGCCATCGATGGCGTCGTCGCCGTGGTCACCGGCGAGATGCTCGCCGGCTACAACCTGGCGTGGATGCCGACGCTGTCGGGCGACACCCAGGCCGTCCTGGCCACCGATGCAGTCCGGTATCAGGGGCAAGAGGTAGCGGCTGTTATCGCCACCGACGAGTACATCGCCCGTGACGGCGCCGACGCCGTCGTGGTCGACTACGAGCCGCTCGACGTGGTCACCACCCCGCAGCAGGGGCTCGAGGAATCGGCGCCGTTGATCCGAACCGACAAGGAGGGGCAGACCGACAACGTTGCATACACGTGGGAGTCCGGCGATGCGTCCTCCACCGCCGAGGCGCTGGCCAATGCCCACAAGGTGATCGAGCTCGAGACGCACTATCCGCGTTCGCATCCATCGCCGCTGGAGACCTGTGGCTGCGTCGCCGACGTGGACAGCGCAACCGGCCAGGCCACGATCTACATGACGTCGCAAGCGCCTCACGCTCACCGCACGGTGTTTGCATTGGTTGCGGGTCTTCCCGAGCAGAACATCCGGATCATCTCACCCGACATCGGAGGAGGGTTCGGCAACAAAGTGCCCGTCTACCCGGGATACGTGGTGGCGACTGCCGCATCGCTGGTGCTGGGGACACCGGTGAAATGGGTAGAGACCCGCACCGAGAACCTGATCTCCACCGGGTTCGGGCGCGATTACTACATGAAGGGCCAGCTCGCCGTCGACGAGAACGGGAAGATCACGGCGCTCAAGGTGGACATGTTGTCCGATCAAGGCGCCTTCTACGCCGATGCGCAGCCGACGCAGTTCAAGGCCGGTTTGTTCCACATCGTCACGGGCTCGTACGACTTCCCCCACGCCCATGTCGTGACCCAGGGTGTGTACACGAACAAGGCTCCGGGTGGCGTGGCGTATCGATGTTCGTTCCGTGTCACCGAGGCGTCGTATCTCATCGAGCGGCTCGTACAGAACGCTGCATACGAGCTGGCGATGGATCCGGCCGAGTTTCGGATCAACAACTTCATCAAGTCGGACCAATTCCCGTATCACTCGCCCACGGGTTTCGTCTACGACAGCGGCGACTACGAGGAGGCGCTCCGCCTGGCGATGGACATGGTCGACTACCAGGGGCTGCGTGAGGAGCAACGGCAGGCTCGGGAAGAGGGCCGCCTCATGGGTATCGGCATCGCGTCGTTCACCGAAGTGGTGGGTGCCGGGAACTCCAAGCAGTACGACATCCTCGGGCTCAAGATGTTCGACTCAGCCGAGTTGCGCATCCATCCCACCGGGAAAGCGATTCTCAAGCTCGGGGTGAAGACACAAGGGCAAGGTCACGAGACGACCTTCGCCCAGATCGTCGCCGAGGAGCTGGGGATCCCGGCCACCGACATCAAGGTGGTGCACGGAGACACCGACAACACGCCGTACGGTCTCGGCACGTATGCGTCGCGTTCCACGCCGGTGGCCGGAGCCGCCACGGCGATGATCTCGCGCAAGCTGCGGGAGAAGGCGAAGCAGATCGCCGCCCATCTGCTGGAGGCGTCTCCGGAGGATCTGGACTGGGAGCCGGGCAAGTTCTCGGTCAAGGGCTCTCCTGATTCGTCGGTGACCATCCAGGACGTGGCCTTCGCCGCATACACCAACCATCCCGACGGGGTGGAGCCGGGGCTCGAGGGGGTGCACTACTACGACCCGCCCAACATGACCTATCCGTTCGGAAGCTACATCGTCGTCGTCGACGTCGATCCCGGGACCGGTGTGTGGAAGGTGCGGCGCATGGTCGCGGTCGACGATTGCGGCGTGCGGATCAATCCGATGATCGTCGATGGCCAGATCCACGGTGGTCTCACCGAGGGCTTTGCCATGTCGAACATGCAGTGGATCACATTCGACGATGCCGGCAACTGCATCGGTTCGAACTTCATGGATTACCTGATCCCTACCGCCTGGGAGACGCCGAAGTTCGAGCTGGGAGAAACGGTCACGCCGTCGCCGCACCATCCGATCGGCGCCAAGGGCATCGGCGAGTCGGCCACCGTCGGCAGCCCCGCGGCGTATGTCAACGCCGTCATCGATGCGCTGCAGCCCTATGGCGTCGAGAACATCGACATGCCGGTCCTCCCCGATCGGGTGTGGCAGGCGATCCAGGACGCAAACTGATGTCGTCGAGTGTGCTTGCTCACCGCGTAATCGACGTGCCAAGCACACTCGACGAACCCGACGTGCCATGAATCGAGAGATTCTGCAGCTGGCCGGCGACCTGCATCGCCGGCACCGGCCGTTCGTGATGGTCACGGTGGTGTGGGCGCGAGGGCCGTCGTCGGGGAAGCAGGGGGGGACGGCCATCATCGATGCCGACGGTGCTGTCCACGGCTGGATCGGCGGGGCTTGCGCCGAGCCAACCGTGCTGCGTGAGGCGCGGCGGGTGATGAACGAGGGGCAGCCCCGACTGATGTACCTCGGCCCGGCCGAAGAGCTCGACGGACACACCCGGCCGGGTGTCGTGACCGTGCCGATCGCCTGCGCCTCGGAAGGTGCGATGGAGGTGTACATGGAACCCGTCCTGCCCCAGCCCCACGTCGTCGTCATCGGGCGCTCGCCGGCCGTCCGCACCCTCGCCAAGCTGGCCTTGGCGCTCGATTGGCGGGTGACCGTCGTGGACGACGGTGGCGTGCTCGGTCCGATCGAAGATGTGGTCGTCCACGATTCGCTGGCTGCGATCGACGGGCTCGGCATCGACGACACGACGGCCATCGTGGTCGCCACCCAGGGCCATTACGACGAACCCGCTCTCGCAGCGGCGCTGGCCACGCCGGCTCCGTACATCGGTCTCGTGTCTTCCGCCACACGCAGTGAGAGCGTGCTCGCTCTTCTCGCCGATCAGGGACATGACCCGGACCAGCTGCGGCGAGTTCACACGCCGGCCGGTCTCGACCTCGGTCACATCGAACACCGTGAGATCGCCGTTGCCATCCTGGCGCAGCTCGTGGCCATCCGCGCTGCCGGGGGCATCGCCGGCGCACCCACCGCTCACTCGGCGCCCACGCCGGCCACTGCGGTCGACCCCGTATGCGGGATGAGCGTCGAGATCGCCAATGCAAAGTTCGTCAGCGACGTCGACGGCGAGCTCCACTACTTCTGCTGTCCGGCCTGCCAGCGTACGTTCGAGACCGCAGCCGCGACCTGAGTGGGGATATTCGCTGTCGACTGTGCTTATTCACCGCGTAATCGGCGTTCCAAGCACAATCGACATCTGTACGGTTGAGAGACGTCGATCGAAGGAGAGAGGGATGCGACGGATCGTGGCGGCGGTCGCGGTTGCGACGCTGGCTATCGGGGTGGCCAGTCCGGTCGCCGCCGACCAACACATCGAGTTCCTGGGTGAGGTCACGTTCCCGACTGGGTTCGAGTTCCAGGGAACCGAAGTCGGTGGATTGTCTGGCGCCGCCTGGGACGAATCGGCCGGCGTCTACTACATCCTCTCCGACGACCGGAGCCAGATCGACGACGCCCGTTTCTACACCGTGAGTATCGACGTCAGCGATGGGTCGCTCGACGACGGTGACGTGGTGTTCCTCGATGTCACCACTCTCCTCGACGGCGACGGCCTGCCCTATGCGGAGCTGTCGCTCGACCCGGAGAGCCTGGCGCTGTCCGAGGACGGGACATTGTTCGTGGTCTCCGAGGGCGACGCCAACGCCCTAATTGCCCCTTTCGTCAACGAGTACTCCCTGGACGGCGAGCTCATCGACGAACTGCTGGTACCCCCGGCGTACAACCCGACAGCAAACCAGACGAGCGGTATCCGGCAGAACCTCGCCTTCGAGTCCGCAACGCTCTCGCCGAGCGGCAACACGCTCACCGTGGCCACCGAAGCGGCGCTGTTCCAGGACGGGCCGGGCCCCAGCCTCAGCGACACCAGCCCGGCTCGCAT
>JBFISM010000063.1:0-19592 GCA_041608535.1 Acidimicrobiia bacterium | reverse complement strand
CTCGACAAAGGCCCTGACCGTCTCCACGATCATCCTCTGCTCGTCGCTGACCGAAAAGTCCACCCCGCCTCCTGTTCTTCACGGCGGACGGGGACATAGCGTACGGCCCCACGACCGGCGGAGTCGCCTGCGTCAACCGAGGTACGCTCGCACGATGCCGAGAGACCGCCTTGCCCGATCGTTCGACGAGATGATCGAAGCGAAGAACCTGATGTTTCCACCCATCACTTTCGAGAAGGGCAAATCCTTCGAGGCGCGCCCGAGCGACGTCATCATCACTCCGTGGAGCAAGTCGGGTACCACGTGGCTGCAGCAGATCGCTCATGGACTCAGGTCCCGGGGCGACATGGACTTCGACGACATCTCAGAGGTGAGTCCGTGGATCGAGGTTGCTGATGCACTCGAGATCGACCTCGACGCCGATCAGGGCTGGGAGCCCCGACTCTTCAAGAGCCACTACTCCTACACCGTTGTGCCTAAGGGGTGCCGATACATCGTCTCGTTCCGCAACCCACACGCCGCCCTGCGGTCGTACTACAGCTTCTATGAAGGTTGGCTGTTCGAGCCGGGCACGGTGTCGCTCGACGAGTATCTGGCGCCGCATCTGCAGCGGAGCGGGAAGGACTACTGGTCGCTCTTGGCGTCGTGGTGGGCGCAGCGCGACCACCCCGACGTGCTCTTGCTCTCGTTCGAGCTGATGCAGGAGGACTTACGGTCACACGTCGCCAAGGTCGCCGACTTCCTTGGTTGCGGCGGCGACGACGGGCTCGTCGACCTCGTGACCAGGCAGTCGACGCTCGAATTCATGCTCGAGCACGAGGACCGGTTCAACGACAAGATGCATCGGGAACGAGGCGCCGCGGTCGGATCTCATCCACCCGGAATCCGATCGACCAAGGTCACCTCTTGGGTCGACCCGAAGCGCTACCTCTTCTCCAGCGACGCCCTCGCCAGGATGGACCCAACGGTGGGCGGAGGAGAGTGCCGAACCGTTCGGGTTTTCGGAATACGACGACATCACTGCGGCCCTCCGCACTCGCGGTTGAGGTCTCCCGCGCCGAGATAGAGAGCAGACCGAACGAGCTGATCGGCCGGAGGCCACAGGGCTCCAGCCGATCGCCGCGCCACCTGGGCTACTGACCGAGGAACTGCGCCGGCCACCAGAACGCCGGCGTCCCGACGGAAACGTTGAGCTGGGTGCGCAAGTCGTCGCCGCTGAGGGCCATGCCGTGCGGCGCCATCGCCACGTGCACTTCCGCTCCGAGAGGATTCTCGAGGTCGAAGAATGCCGTGGCGGCGGCTCCGGCATCGATACCGGTGCGAAACTCGATGGTCGCACTGTCGGCGACAGTGCCGTCAACCCGATACACGCCACCCTTGGAGGCGGGATCACCGAGATCGTTGCCGTCGCAGACGCCGTCGCTGCATAGGTGGGGGTAGTTGAACACGAAGGCCCACAGGGTGAAGACCTCCGGGTAGCCGGGAATCACCTCAGGGTGAGTTGCGCCCGGCGGCACCATGTCGTTCGTCGGGTACGCATAGCCGCCCGACTCCGGCGTTGGGACCCTGAAGCGGATGCGGAGCCCCTCCACACTCCGGTCCAGGCTCGCCCCATCCTCGCTGAGAACGCCGACACCGCCCTGACCGAGGACATCGGCCTGCTCACCCGTCGCAGCAGCAACGGGGAACGATGCCACCGCCAGCAATGCAGAAACCGCAGCGAGCGTTGCGATCAGTCGCTTCATTCCGAACTCCTTTCGGTTGCGACCCATGGTGAAGACGCTGCCAGGGCAGCCTTAGTCGGTCCTTAGCCGGAGTTCACGGAAGCCCGCCATGGTGGGCTTGCGCTCATATCCCTGGTGCTTCGCTGACGGCTCATCGCACTATGGGAGGGGTCCTCCACCCATGCCACCGAGTCTGCGCCTACCGGCGCATCTCTCATATCCGTGCTCTGCGCCTACCGGCGCTTCCTCGTAGGCTGGGTTTCAATGGTGACCTTTCGTGTGCTCGGCCGGGTCGCCGCCGGCGATGCCGAGTACGACGTGCCGGCTTCCCCGTTGCGTCGGGTCTTCCTCGCGATGCTGCTGGCACGATCGAACCGGGTCGTCTCAGCCGACCGGCTGATCGATGCGCTCTGGCCGGAGGAAGACGTCGAAGCAGCCCGAAACCGTCTGTGGTTCCACACCTCGAAACTTCGATCGGAGTTGGCAGACCCGGCGCTCGCAGATCGGCTCGAGACACATGACACGGGTTATCGGATCTCCATCCAAGACGGCGAATTGGATGCAGCACTGTTCGAAGAAGAAGCTGCGTCGGGTAATGCGCATCTCGGCAGCGACCCGGAACACGCCACATCGCTTCTTCGTAGGGCTCTCGACCGCTGGCACGGTCGTGCGTTCGGGGACGCCGGTGACCACCCGTCCCTGAGCGCCGATGTCGTTCGCCTCGAAGCACTCCGCATCCGTGCCGGAGAGGACCTTGCACAGGCGCTGATCCGATTGGAGCAGTACGAGGAGACCGTCCAATTGCTGCGCGATCTCTTGTTGATAGACCCGTACCGGGAGCAGCTCCGCAGCCAGCTGATGGTTGCTCTCTACGCCACCGGGAGACAGGTCGAGGCGCTCGAGGTGTATGACGAGTCGATCGAGCTGATGCGGAACGACCTCGGGCTCGATCCGTCGCCACTCCTGCGATCCACCGGCCTTCGGATCCTGCGTCACGATCCGACGCTGGTCCCGGGACCTCCGGGCAAGGCGCCGCGCATCTCCTTCCCAAACCGCCGGCCGTGCGTCGGCCGCGAACAGGAGGTCGCCGAAGCCGGCGACACTCTTCGGCCCGGCGACGCCGGATCGACGCTGCTCATCTCGGGTGAGGCGGGCGTGGGGAAGACGTCACTCCTGGCTGAGGCGGCGGTGCGGGCCGTGATTGCGGAGCCCCAGTTACTGGTCGCAGCGGGGGTCGGGGTAGCCGCACCAGGTCTGCCAGACGATTTTGGCCCGCTGCGCCAGGTCTTGGGGGCGCTCGTCGGTGACTTGGAGGCATCGGTCGCCGTCGAGCTGATGACCCAAGCCCAGGTTGATGCCCTCTGGGCAGCGACCCCGGTGGCCCTCGATGCGCTTTGCGACGTCGGTGCCGGCCTCATCGGCAAGTTGATAGACCCGGCTTCGGTTCAGGCGCGCGCAGCAAGCACGCAGTCGCCGATGAACGAGGACCTCGAGCGTCTGATCAAGGGCCACGTCCTCGAATCGGAGATGAGGCCGTCGCTGATCCGACAAGTGGTTTCCTTGCTGAGCCGGATCGCGGCCTCGCGTCCGCTGTTGCTGGTCCTCGACGATCTCCATCGCGCGGATCGCACTACGGTGGAGGTCCTGACCGCGATCGCCCACGCTCGGGCGAATCCAGCGCTGTCGGCGATTGGGGCATTCCGCCCGGGTGCGGCTGAGCACGCCGGCATGTCGGAGTTACTGAGCTCGGTCGGCGAACACCAGCTCATCGACCTCGACTCCGGTGACGAGAACGCCCGGCGAGCTTTCGTCGACGCACTCGTCGACCTGGAGCCGAACGAGCTCGACGAGGAGTTCCGCAATGAGCTGACCCTTGCCACGGCCGGGCGGGCGCTCTTCGTCGTGGAATGGCTCCGAAGCCTCGTCGACCGAGGCGAGCTGGTGCGCACGCCGGACGGAGCGCTCCGTGCGGAGCCAAGCGTGAGCTTCGCTGCGTGGCCTCGTCAGGTGGCGAGCGTCATCGCTGATCGCCTCGGCACCTTCTCCGCTCCAGAACGCGAAATGCTTCGCGTCGCTGCGGTCGAAGGCGAGTCCTTCACCGCCGACGTCGTAGCTCACGTGACCGGCCGAACCCTCGATACGGTGGTTGCGTTCCTCAGCGCCGACGTCGGGGATCATGTCGTAGCCGCAGACGTGCCGAGCCACATCGGCGCGCTGCGCACACTGCGCTACCGGTTCACTCACCAGCTCTACCAGCGATATCTGTACAGCGCTCTCGACTCTGCCGAACGCAGCCTGCTCCATGAGCGTGTCGCCAACGCACTCGTGGCACTGGGTGTGGGCGACGACGATGCCCACGCACTGGTCCTCGCGGAGCACTTCGTATCCGCAGGCATGGATGGCGACGCGGCACGCTACCTGCACCGTGCCGCCATGCGGCAGACGCGTCTCGGAGACAATCGCGGAGCGGTAGCCCTGCTCGACCGTGCCTTGCGCTTACTCGCCCCATATCCACTTCCCGACGCTGCCGAATCGACAGCTCGGATCTATACCAGTCGAGGGATTGCGTTGTCCGCGTTACGCGGATTCACCGACGCAAGCGTCGAGGATGCGTTCAGCGCCGCCATCGATCTGCTGGGCGACCGACCGAGCGCGAGCGAGGCCATGCGCGCCTACTGGGGGCTGGGTGTCATGTATCTATCGCGGGCCGACTTCGATGCTGCCGAGGCAATCCTCGAGCGCATGGTCTACGACCCCCAGGCCGAGAACCTGCCGGCCATGCCGAGAAGCCACTTGCGCTGGACTCTCGACCTGTTCCAGGGGCGCACCGGCGACGCTCTCGAGAGCACACGGCGCGGGCGCGAGGAGTACCGATATCGGCGCGACCATCCGCTGACGTTCGACTATGGCAATCACGATCCGGGGGTGTGCGCCGGCTCGATCGGCGGCTTGGTGCGAGCTCTGCGAGGTGAGACAGCGCTCGCACGGCAATGGGCGGCGGACGCAGGCGACCTCGCCGCATCACTCGACCATGGCCCTTCCGCGAGCCAGGCACGCACCTTTGCGATGTGGGTCGACCACGTCGCCGGGGATCACGAGGCCGTAGTTACATCGGGCGAGCACACACCGACTCAGGCGGCGCCGCTGTGGGATCTGCTCGCACAGGCGCTCATGGCTCACAGCCTGGCCGTGACGAACGGCAGCGATGCAACGGCAACCCTCACCAACACTCTCGATGCACAACTCGAGATGAACGACATCATCTTCGGGGCCGTAACCGCCTCACTCCTGGCCGAGCAGTGGATGCGGGGCGACGAGCCCGGTCGCGCTGCCGCAACAATCCAGCGCATCCGGTCGTTGCATCGGAACCTGGAGAGCTACGTCTGGGCCCCGGAGATACTCCGATCTGCTGGCGAAGCCGCAAGGGCCCTTGGCAACGGCAGCGAGGGAGACGGACTCATCCGGCAAGCCGCCGCGGTTGCCGATGGCATGGGCGCCACGACCCTCGCCGATCGAGCCCGCACGTCACTGGCCAATTCGTCCTGACGGCGGGTGTGTCATCGAGTCGGGCGGCCGTGGATCCCGAGGCGCTCACGCACCGTCGATGCGCTGCCGGCGTTTCGCCAGGATCTCGCCGGCGCCGATGCGCCACTGCTCGAGGGCTTCCATGATGGCGATGAGGGTGTTGTCGCGGAGGTCTTCGAGCTCGGCGATGGTGCGGTCATCCGCCTGTTCCTCCGTACCGCGCACCAGACGGTCGATGAGCTGTCCGGTGAGCGGGGGGGCGACCAGCTTGGTCCACGGCCAGTCGAGGGCGGGACCGAACTGCTCCAGCATGTGGCGCATCCCTTCCTCACCGCCGGCGAGATGGAAGGTGAGGTTGGTTCCCATCAGCGCCCAGCGCAGCCCTGGGCCATAGGTGATCGCTGCATCCAGCTCGGCCGTGGTCGCCACACCATCAGCGATGAGGTGCAGGTTCTCCCGCCACAACGCCTCTTGGAGCCGGTCGGAGAGGAAGCCGTCGATCTCGTGGCGTACCCGCAGTGGGTACATGTCGAGATCCCGATAGAACTCCTCCGCGATCTGGAGAGCGATCCGCCCGGTCTCCTCGCCACCCACCACCTCGACCAGCGGCAGGAGATAGACCGGGTTGAAGGGATGGCCGACGACAAGGCGTTCCGGATGGCGCAGCGACGACTGCATCTCGGTGGGGAGCAGACCCGACGTCGATGAAGCGATGACCACGTCGGCCGGCGCCACCTCGTCGATCGCCTCGTGCACAGCCCGCTTCAGCGCCAGCGCCTCCGGTACGGATTCCTGGACGAACTCCGCCCGCTCCGCCACGGAACCAACATCGGAGACGAAGGTGATCCGGTCCGGATCGGCGCCGGGATACAGCCCGAGGCGCTCCATCGCCGGCCACGCCCGCTCGACGGTGGAACGCAGCCGCTTCTCCGCATCCGGCGCCGGATCGTGAGCGACGACCTCGTAGCCCCGCGCCAGCGCTCGGGTCGCCCAGCCGGCGCCGATCACCCCGCAGCCGACGACCCCAATAGCCCCCTCGAAGACCCGCTCCACGTTCAGAAGCCGACCTGATCGAGTCCCTTGAGCCCGAGTACATCCCGGGTCTCGGCCGCCGCCAGCGGTTCTCGGGACAGCTCCTCGAGAATGCGCACGATCTTCTCCACCTGGTCGGCGTTCGACTCGGCGAGCTTGCCTTTCCGCAGGTAGATCGAGTCTTCGAGACCGACGCGGACGTTGCCACCCAGCGTGGCGCCTGCCGTGATGAGATCGAACTGGGCCCGGCCTCCACCGAGCACACCCCACTCGATGTCATCGCCGAACAGCCGGATCGCCGCCTCTTTCATGTGGAAAACGTTCTCCACATCGGGGCCGATCCCACCCAGCGTCCCGACGACGAACTGCATGAAGATCGGCGTCTTCACCATGCCCTGATCGGCGTAGAAGGCCAGGGTGTAGAGGTGCCCGATGTCGTACGCCTCGTACTCGAAGCGGCATCCCGTCTCCTCTTGCAACTCGGTGAGCATGTACTCGATGTCGGAGAACCGGCTGATGAACGGCTCGGTTCTGGTCGATTCGAGATACGGCTCCTCCCAGTCGTATTTCCACCGACCTTCGTACTTGGGGATCATCTGGAACAGCCCGTAGTTCATGCTGCCGAGGTTGAGTGTCGCCAGCTCGGGACGGAGCTCTTTCACCACTCGCAACCGCTGCTCCACCGTCTGGTCGGACGCACCTCCGGTGGTGATCGAGATCACCGCATCGCAGCGTTCCTTGATCCCGGCGCAGTACTCGCGAAACAGCCCGGGATCGGCAGAGGGGCGCCCGTCGTGCGGATCCCGCGCATGGAGGTGGATCACGGCGGCTCCGGCTTCGGCGGCTCGCACCGAATCGTCGACCATCTCGTCGACCGTCACCGGGATGTCGGTGTTCATCGTCGGTGTGTGTGCGCTTCCGGTGACGGCGCACGTCACGATCACCTTGCCGCTCGGTCTCACGTCCGCACCTCCCCAACACATCCGTGCGCCAAGCTTACGAGCACGACGGGTGCGGCTCCCCCGAGACAGGCGACGTTTGGGCGAACGACGGCGATGCTACGAAGGGGCGCCCACCGCAACAGAGCCGGCGTCATCGTGCTCGGGCTCGGGCGTGTCTTCGATGAGGTCACTCTTTCCGTCGGGGTGGCCGATGGCGACGAGTCCACGGATGGTCTGCATCAAGAGCAACACCGTCGAGACGAGGAGCCCGCCGATGATGGCCCCGGAAGCCGAAAGTACGTAGTAGATCACGTTGTAGTAGGTGCGGAGGCGATCCGCGGCCTCCAATGGGATGCCCAGGAAAAGCAGTATTCCCACCGACAAGACCATGGTGATGGTGGCGAGCCACGATATCTGAGCGATGCGCTGGTAGTGGGTCTCGCGGAACTCCCATCTCGTCGAGTAGGTGAGCCCCAGGAGCGTGAGCATGAGGGCCAGCACAGTCACCGCGGCGGTCATCACCGACGAAGAGAGGAACCTGATTGTCGGCAGTACCGACTCGAGCAACCGGAGCGCCTCGAAGGAACCGATCTTGCCGACGACGGCGATCCCGACGAACAAGGCGATGGCGGTGAGGATTCCGCCGACGATGGCCCAGCGCAACTCGGCGATGCGGCTGTTCGATTCGCGATTGCTCCCGTCTTGGCGCTCGCCGCCCTCGGTCTTGTCGGTGCCGGTATTGCCCATCACCAACCTCCGGTGGGGTCTGCAGAAATGCTGCCCCTGCTCTACCCACAACCCAGTCCGGGAAACCGGAGCCCTGCTACGGGGCGTGACCTCGATCTGCCGGGCAGGCGACTCCGATCTGTGTTTGACCGGTCCCGGGGTGGGTACATGTACCGGCAACAGAAGAGACCGGAGGTACAACCACCATGGGCATCATTGCCTTTCTCATCATCGGCATCATTGCCGGATTCCTGGCCCGCTTCCTGGTGCCGGGTAAGGATCCGATGGGCTTTCTCGGCACGATGCTGCTGGGAATCGTCGGCTCCTTCGTCGGCGGAATGCTGGCGGCATTGATCTTCGAGGGTGACTTCGAGATCGCAGCTTCGGGTTTGATCGGCTCCGTGATCGGCGCCGTCGTCGCCCTGCTCGCCTACCGGGCCGCCAACAATCGTGGCGTGCTCGCCTGAACAGAGGCTGCACCAACGAAGAGATCACAACCAAGAACGAGCCCGCTCCTGCGGGTCTGTGACGAACGGGTCGACTCCAGTCGACCCGTTCGTTGTGTTCGGGGTGGTCCGACCGTGGCAGACTCCGGCCCATGGCGACACTCCCCGAGGGCCCTGAGCACTACCACGACCACGAGCATCAACACAGCTGGCCCGGGGAGTACACCTATTGCCCACATTGCCGCACCGAGCTCGAACTGGTGCAGATCGGCGGCGCCAAGCGAATGCGCTGCCCGGAATGTCGCTTCGTGCACTGGCGCAACCCGGGTGTCGGGGCGGCCGTGCTCATCCGAGATGAGGCCGGCCGGATCCTTTTGATCAAACGGGGGCCTCAAGCCAGTCGGCCGGGGTTGTGGGCCGTACCCGCCGGTTTTGTCGGCTACGGCGAGGAGATTCGGAAGGCCGCCGCCAGAGAGCTGTTCGAGGAGACCGGACTACACGCCGAGATCGGCGACGTCGTTCACGTTGCCTCCAATTTCCACGATCCTGAGAAGCTCACCGTGGGCGTGTGGTTCGCCGGCACGGTGACTGGAGGCACACTCCGCGCCGGAGACGATGCCGTAGACGCCCGGTTCTTCTCCCTCGACGATCTGCCTCCCTTGGCGTTCGACACCGACCGCGGTCTGTTTGCCCGTCTTCTCGACGGTGAGCTGGATGGGATCTGACCGTCGCCAGCGGCTCCTCTTGAGCGCCGAGGAGCGGCAACAAGCTACCAAAGCGGTGACGACCTTCGTCGATGCGTTCATCGCAAGTCTCGACGAAGGACCGGCGAGCTATCCGCCGCTGCCCGAAGAGGTGACGGACCTCCTCCTCGCACTCCCCGGCGAGGCCCCAGGGCAGATCGACGTACTCCTGCACACGGTCGAGGTGGCGCTACGTAGTGGTTTCGACACGGCTGCGGGCAGCCACCTCTCGTACATCCCCAGCGGGGGCGTGTACCTGGCGGCGCTGGGGAGGTTCATCGGGGCAGCGACCAATCGCTGGACCGGGGGTAGCCAGGCTCAGCCCGGTGCCGTTGCCTTGGAGCAGAGCATTGTCAACTGGCTCCGCCGGCTGTTTGGTTACGGCGACGACTCTGCCGGCGTATTGCTGTCCGGGGGTTCGCTGGCAAACCTCATGGCGACCATCGCGGCCCGTACCCGTTTCGGCGAGAGGTTCGAGGACGCTGTCGTCTACACCTCCGAGCGGGCACACCATTCGGTGGAGAAGGCCGCAGCGCTGGCCGGGGTGCCGCGGGCGAACGTCCGGCTGGTGCGGGCTGATCCATCGTTGCGGATGGACCCCACGGCATTGGGCGCCGGTATCGCTCGGGACCAGGACGCCGGGCTGCGACCGATGCTCATCGTCGCCACCGCGGGCACCACCGACACCGGCGCCATCGACCCCCTCGACGATTGCGCCGACATCGCCGCCGGGACCGGGGCATGGCTCCATGTCGACGCCGCCTATGGCGGCTTCTTCGTACTCACCGAACGGGGCCGGCGACGGCTCGGCGGGATCGACCGCGCCGACAGCATCACGGTCGATGCCCACAAGAGCTTGTTGCTGCCATACGGTCTCGGTGGGCTGATCGTGCAGGACGCCAAGGCGCTCCTCGAGGCAAACGAGGGCCGAGGCGCCTACATGCAGGACGTGCGTGATCGGCCGGCGCTGCCCCACTTCTTCGAGTTCGGTCCCGAGCTGTCCCGCCCCTACCGGGGGCTCGACGTTTGGCTTGCCCTCCACTACCACGGCCTCGCAGCCTTCCGCAGCGAGCTCGATCGTATGCTCGACCTCGCCGCCGGCGCCGCCGAACGACTCAGGACGATGCCCGGGATCGAGTTGGCCGTCGAACCCGAGCTGTCGATCGTTGCATTTCGTGCGACGGCCGGCGATGACGCTACCCGGGCGATCATACGGCATCTCAACGAATCGGGCGAGGTGCACGTCTCCAGTACGACCGTCGCCGACCGTTTCACGATTCGGCTCGCCTTCCTCAACCACCGCACCACGGAGCGCCACGCCCTGCGGGCTACCGAGCTGGTCGCCGCGGCCGTCACCACCTGAGAGAAGGAGATAGTTTTCGAGGCAGTGGATTGGTCTAGGGAGAGGAAGGTTCCCGTGCCAACGTACATCGGTCTGTTCAACTTCACTGATCAGGGAATCAGAAACGTGAAGGACAGCCCCACCAGGCTGGATGCCGCTCGAGACATGCTCGGGGGCATGGGGGTCACGATCAAGGACTTCTATCTCACCATGGGTCAGTACGACCTGGTGGCCATGGTGGAAGCCCCGGACGACGCGACGATGGCGAAGGCTGCCCTGCTCAATGGCATGGCAGGCAACGTCACGAGCGAGACGCTACGGGCGTTCTCGGAGAACGAGTATCGCGAGATCATCGGTTCGCTGCCGTAATACGGGCTGGGTCTGCCACACGGCGCTACGGCGTCGGCCGTGCTCCGGGGTACGCTCTGGCAGCCGATGACAGACAACCACCACATGCGACGCCGCCTCGCCACGGCTCTGGCGCGTTCGGAGACGGTCGACATCACGACCATCGGAAGACGCTCCGGCCGGCCGCGCCGCATCGAGATCTGGATGTTCCATTTCGAAGACCTGTTCGTCGTGACCGGGACTCCAGGCAGGCGGGATTGGATGGCGAACGTGCTCGCGCACCCGCGCGTGACTGTGCACGTTCACCATCCGGAACGGTTCGACGTCGTCGCCACCGCCACCCTGATCGAGGATGACGGGTTTCGGCGCAGGTTCTTCTCGGCCCGGCGACCCGCGTGGTACCGGACGCAGGTGGAGCTCGACCGTCTCGTCGACCATGCACCGATGATCGCTCTGAATCCACAGACCGAATGACCACCCATGACGTCGTCGTCGTGGGCGGCGGGATCATCGGTCTGTCTACCGCACGGGCTCTCGTCGGTCTGCGTCCAGGTCTCGACGTGGTCGTGGTCGACAAGGAAGACTCGCTCGGCCTCCACCAGACGGGGCGCAACAGCGGTGTCATCCACGCCGGTCTCTACTACGCACCCGGCTCGCTCAAGGCCCGGTTCGGAGTGGAGGGCAACCGGATGATGAAGGACTTCTGCAAGGCACAGGGCATTCCCCTAGCCGAGTGCGGGAAGGTGGTCGTCGCCACCGACGAGACCCAGCTCCCGGCGCTCGACGAGCTGGAACGGCGTGCCGCCGCCAACGGCGCCGCCGCCGAGCGGATCGGTGCGAGCGGTCTCGCCGAGCGGGAGCCCTACGCCAACGGTGTCGATGCCCTATGGGTGGCGGACACCGCCGTGGTCGACTTCGGGGATGTCGCCGACCGATATGCGGAGCTGGCCGCGAAGGATGGCGCAACGATCCGCACCGGCTTCGAGGTGGTCGCCGGTCACGTCACCGACACCGGTGCACTCCGGCTCGAGTCACCCGGGGGTCCTATCACCGGCCGCATGGTGGTGAATTGCGCCGGTCTGCACGTCGATCGTGTAGCTGCGATGACGGGGTACGACCCGCCTCTGCAGATCGTGCCGTTCCGTGGCGAGTACCGGGAGATCACCGGAAGCAGCGCCGAGCTGGTGCGCGGACTGATCTATCCGGTGCCCGATCCTCGTTTCCCTTTCCTGGGCGTTCATTTCACCCGCAACATCCACGGCGTCGTGGAGGTGGGTCCCAACGCCGTGCTCGCCCTGGCACGCGAGGGCTACGAGCGCAGCTCGTTCCGCTGGGACGATCTACGCGACACGCTGACCACGGCCGGCTTCCGCAAACTGGCGATGACCCACTGGCGCACCGGCGCCGGGGAGCTGTGGCGCTCGCTGTCGCAGCGTGCGTTCCTCGACGATGCGCGCAACCTGCTACCGGCGCTGCGCAAGGAGGATCTGGGTGCTTTTCGCTCGGGGATCCGCGCCCAAGCAGTCAACTCGAAGGGCGAGCTGGTGAAGGATTTCGTCATCCACGAGACGGAGAACGCCGTGCACGTCTTGAACGCACCATCACCGGCGGCCACGGCCTCACTCGCCATCGGCGAGCACATCGCTTCGCTCACGTTGGCCAAGATGGATTGACCCCGCTGCCGGCGGGACTCCCCGATCCGAGGCTCACTGGTGCGCTCGATCGGCGGCGGCCATCCAGCAGAATGAAGCAATGGCGGTCAGCACGCCAACGCCGTCCGACATCGCTGCTCACCTCCGGGAGCTGGGGGTGCAGACCGGTGACCTGTTGATGGTCCACGCCTCACTTCGATCCATCGGTCCGGTGGAGGGCGGAGCAGACGGCGTGCTCGACGCACTGGTCACAGCCGTGGGTTCGGACGGAACGGTGCTCATGGTGCTGGGGGCCCTCGACGAGTGGGCCTGGGTCAACGAGCGCCCCGAACCCGAGCGGGCTGCTCTCCTGCGCGATGCAGACCCGTTCGATGCGCTCGAAACACCAGCGGACCCCGAAGTCGGCGCGCTCGCCGAGGTGTTCCGCACCCGACCTGGAACGCTGGTGAGCGATCATCCGGAGGGGCGGTTCGCCGCCTCAGGTCGTGTCGCCGAGCATCTCACCAGGGATGTGCCCTGGCACGACTACTTCGGTCCGGGATCACCGCTCGAGCGGCTCGTCGACGCCGGTGGCCGTGTGCTCCGCCTCGGCGCCGACCCGGACACCGTCACATTGCTGCACTACGCCGAGTACCTCGCTCCGCTCCTGTCGAAACGACGAATTCGTCGCCACCGCAAGGTGCTCGGGCCCGAAGGTGCGACGATACGAGTCGTGGAGAGCCTCGACGACACAGACGGCATCGTCGACTACCCGGCCGAGGACTATTTCACATCCATTGTGCGTACGTATCTATCGACCGGCCGAGCTCAGTGTGGGACGGTGGGCAACGCTCCATCCGAATTGATCGACGGGGCCGACGTCGTCCGGTTTGCGGTCGAGTGGATGGCGGACAATCTCGGCTAGCCGAGTGCTGCGTCAATTCGACCGAGTGTGCGGGGAAGTTTGTGTCTCTCTGTCTATGGGGGTTTCCGGGGGTGTAGGTGTGGTGGAGGGGGCTGGTCCAGTGGTAGTCGCCGTTGGGGAGGCGGTGGAGTTGCCAGAGGTGGTCTTTGGTGGGGTGGTCGTGGCGGCACAGGGGGTTTTGGTTCCAGTCGGTGGTGGGTCCCCCGTCGGTGTGGCGGACGCGGTGGTCGAGGTCGCAGTCGGTGGCTGGGATGCGGCATCCGGGGAATACACAGCTGGGGTTCCGAGCCTGAATGTTGCGGCGTTGTCCGGTGGTGGGGCGGCGGCGGGTGATCCCGGACCACACGGCTCGTCCTGTTGTCGGGTCGGTGATCACGACGTCCCAAGTCGTGGCGGGTTGGGCGATTTGGCGGGCGATGTCGGCAAGGACGGGTCCCCATCCGGGGATGTCGCCGGGATGGTCGTTCAATTGAGCGAGTGTTTCGAGGTCGATGCGTAACTGGATCTTGCCTCCCGCCGCCTGATCCTCGGGTTGCTGTCTACCTAGGAGGAGGTCGAGGAACACGTCGGCACGGAGTTGGTCTCAGATGCGCTCCGTGTCACCGCCCCGCCTAAGGCTGCGAGCGAGTTGTTCGATGCGTTTGCGGATGGCGGTGATGGCGTGTGGGGGGAGTTGGATACCGTGGATAGAGGCGGTGCCATCAGACTCCGGCTGCGTCACCACTCGGCGCCCCTCCAGCCCCTCCTCGTAGCGTCGCTTCTCCACTTCCGGGTCGGCGATGAGGCATTCCCGGCGGAGGCGGGCACGGAGTTCCCCGGTGGCGAGATCGAGAGCGTCATCGATCACCGCCGCCACCAAGCCTCTCGCCTGGTCTTCGGGGAGACCGAGTACTCCGTCGATCAACACGTTGGCTTTGCGCACATCGATCAAACCCCGCCGCAGGAACGCAGCCACCTGCGGCAACCGGCGACACAGCGCCACCCCAAAGGCCACCTCGTGCTCGGCGGCGCGACGAGTCAATGTCAGGGCGGGACGGAGTCCGTCGACCCCGAACTCGTTCGGCTCTGTGTACCGCAACGGCGTGTCATCGGGGTGGCCGTCGGGGCAGTGCGCCATCTTCCGCCACCGCCGCATAGAGACGGGCCTGTTCATAGGCGACCTGCCGTTGCTGGGCCCGAATCACTCTCACCAGATCGTGACCGTTGAGACGGGTGTGATCCAGTTCGGCCAGCACCGCCGACAGTTGTGGTCCCGGCGCTGTGTCGTCGAGACCTTCAGGCAGCAGTTGCCGTGACCTGCCGGCGTCGAACACCTGTTCGTTCATGAGTCACAAGCTACCACTCACCTCCGACACACAACAACGCAAAACGACATATCTCCGAGATGATTTTCGATGATCCAGCAACGCACCGCCGAGAACGCCAACGCAGCTGGCGGAACCTCCGGATCCCGGTTGGTGTAGTACTCGTGTGATGACCATGCGATTCGTCCCGACGGCGCTACTTGCGCTCGTCGTTCTGTCGGCCTGCTCCGACGAACCCGCAAGCGCCAGCTCGTCGGACACCACTGCTCCTCAGGCCGCGACATCAACGCTGCCCGATCCCGCCGCCCCCTCGACCGCACCCCCAGATGAGCCCGTGCCAGCCGTCGACCCGGCTTTTCCGATCGAGTTCCTGCATGGCGCAGACCTGGAGCAACCATCGGAGTTGCTCATCGTGGCAGGTGACCACCTCATCGACCTGGACGCGGGATCGGTCGAGAGGCTCGACGGACTACCCGAGCCCCCGGATGAGAGCAATCGATACTGGACCGTACCGGCGGGTTCCCATGCGGTGATTCATTGTGGAGCCGGCTGCCCCGAGGCCGACGTGTTCGCCCTGGCGAAGGGGGAATCGGTGGCTCGGCCCATCGGCAAGGGATTCCCAACGCCGGGCATCAACGGCGTGTGGATTCGGAAAGTCATTTCGCGCGACGCGTGCACGCTCGAGAAGGTGGGCTGGACGGGGGAGATCCTCCGTCCAGCAACCGACTTCAGCTGCGGACTCAACCTCCTCGAGGAAACACCGCTCGGCCTGGTGGCCTGGAGCGACGCATCCCGGCGCGGACTCATCTTCGATCCGACGAGTCTCGCCATCGTCTGGGAAGTCGGCGAACTCGCGGGTGTCGTGGGAAGCAAGATCCTGTACCGACAGGATGATGGTTTCGTGCTGCTCGACACTGAGAGCGGGTCCGAATTCGTCATCGCACTCCCCACCGATGTGGGAGGCCTCGAGTACGGCAAACCCAATCCGGATAAGACCTTCCTGGCGGTGGGGTTCAAGCACCCGGCTTGGCCCGGTCCGCGCCAGCGACTCGACATATGGCTCCTCGATATGCGGAACCTCGAATGGCGGCGACTTCCCTCGATGCCGGTGGCTGCAGCCCTGAAGGCCAGTGACTACGCCTGGACCGCAGACGGACGACTCGTCCTCTACGGGAACTTCGATCATGCAGGTATCGCGGTGGCAGCGTATCGCCCCGGTGATGCGCAGCTCCAGGTGGCCAAGGTGGACTACCGCCCGGCTGGCTCGATCGCCGCATGGTGCACATCGGCGGAGTGTGCAACCTGAAGCACCTCTGAAAAACGACACCAACAGGCTCGTCACTCGTCGTCGCGGAGCACGTAGATCGACGCCGGTACATCACCCGCCGCAGTGGCGACCGCAACAGCAACAGCCACCCGCCAATAACCGGGACCTTCGAAGGCGTCGAGTCGATCCCAGTGATCGGGCAGATCGGCCGACTCCAAGACCTGCACGACAACGTCGCCGGCGTCCTCGTCGAGCAAAAAGCCCGCGTACCCGAGACCGGCGCCCCGGGCCATCGTTGCGCAGCTCGCCGCGTGCCCACCCGTCGCTCCATCGCCCCGACAAGCCTGCCAGCTCGTGGTGGTTCAGACCATCAGGTGCCAGCGACCCGTACACGGCCAATCGACACGACCCGTACCCAAGCTACGAAGTGCTCCAGATCATGCGGTTCACGGCGTTCTCCAGCGCCTCCTGGCGGCCGCTCACCGGCTCCGGATCGATCTCGCCCGCCACGACCCGCTCGGCCAGGGACGCCAGGCTCTCCGATCCGTCGTGGATCGCCGTCCCCAACGGTCCGTCCCATCCGGCATAGCGATCCCGCCGCGGGTCGCGCAACGTCTCCTCCTCCACCATCGCAGCTGCCACCAGCAGCGACCGGGCCAGTGTGTCGATCCCACCGATGTGGCCGTGGAAGAGATCGTCACGGGCCAGCGACTGCCGCCGCAGCTTGGTGTCGAAGTTGAACCCGCCGGTATCGAATCCTCCGCCCTCGAGGATCTCGTAGACCGCCAATGAGAGCTCGTCGACCGAGTTGGGGAACTGGTCGGTGTCCCACCCGTTCTGGTAGTCACCGCGGTTGGCGTCGACGCTGCCGAAGATGCCGTTGGCCACGGCGTAGGCCACCTCGTGATGAAAGCTGTGCCCGGACAGCGTGGCGTGGTTGACCTCGATGTTGACCTTGTATTCGTCGAGCAGGTCGTACTGGTCGAGGAAGCCGCGCACCGACTGGCAGTCGTAGTCGTACTGGTGCTTGGTCGGCTCCTGTGGTTTGGGCTCGAGGAGCAAGGTGCCGTCGAAGCCGATCGCCTGTTTGTGCTCGGCGACCAGCGTGAGGAAGCGGGCGAGCTGATCGGCTTCCCGCTTCAGGTCGGTGTTGAGCAGCGTCTCGTAGCCTTCCCGGCCACCCCACAGCACGTAGTTCTCCCCACCGAGCCGGTGCGTGGCCTCCAAGGCGTGCTTCACCTGGGCGGCGGCGTAGGCGAACACGTCGGGGTCGGGATTGGTCGATGCACCGGCGGCATAGCGGGGGTGGGAGAACACGTTGGCGGTTCCCCACAACAACCGGACACCGGTCTCGGCCATCTTCGCCTCGGCGTAGTCGATCATCGCCTCGAGGTTCCTGACGGTCTCGGCGTAGGTGTCGCCCTCCGGGGAGATGTCGACGTCGTGAAAGCAGAAGAACGGCGTGCCCAGCTTGGCGAAGAACTCGAACGCCGCATCCATCTTCGCCCGAGCCGCATCCAGGGGGTCGCCACTGCCGGTCAGCCAGGGCCGATCGAAGGTACCGGCGCCGAACACGTCGGATCCGGGCCAGTTGAAGGAGTGCCAGTAGCACACCGCGATGCGGAGGTGGTCCTCCATCCGCTTGCCCAGCACGAGCCGGTCTGGGTCGTAGACCTTGAACTCCAGCGGGTTCTCCGAATCTAGGCCGCCGAACTCCACGGGGTCGACATCGCCAAAGAACGTGTCCGTCATGTCTCCGAACCTCCACACCGCTCGTTGCTCCAGGTCACAAGATATCGAGAAGTCCGAACACCAGGCTCACAGTTCTCTGACATGCGTCCCGCATCGTGACGCTGGTAGCCGAAAGGAGGCACACATGCGGAAGATGCTCACGGTGCTGGCGGCGCTGGCGATGGTCGCCACGATGACCGGTACCGCTCTGGCGCAGGACGATGCCCAAGGTGGGGCGCCCGAGGTCGTCGAGCTGCACACCACGGACTACCGGGTCGGCGCCATCTGGGCCAGGGGCACCGGCAACGCCGAACTCGCCGTCGAATACGGCGCCGTCGCCATGCGGATAAACGGCGACGTCACCGTCGCCGGTGGGATCAACGTCGGGATCGTCGACGGCGAGTTCGTCGACGGCGATATCCGGCTGCAGAACTTCGACGGGGTGATCTACGTCCAGGGCACGGACATGGAGATCTCGGCCGACGGGACAATGGGGTTCCACGGTATGGGCAGGGGTCGCGCCCAACTCACCGGCCAGGGCCGCTGGAAGACGCTGCACCACCATGGCGTGTGGCGGGGCACGCTTCTCGACAACACCGGACTCGACAACACCGGGAGCTGAGAGGAGCCATGGCCAACCGGGGGCGCCGCCGCATGGGGGAGGGCGCCCCTCGGTGCTCGGGCCCTCACTTCCGGACGGCGTCGTCCAGGGCCAGGTAATCGTCGAGTCCGACGAAACGGACGTAGTCATCGAAGCGAGTGATCAGCCGAGCGTCGCCTTTCTCCTGCTCGGCGAGATCGCTGAAGAACTCGGAGAGCGCCCGGTGCATCGCCAGGATCGAGGCCACGGGCACCGAGACCCTGGCGACACCCAGTTGGCGCAGCTCGGCGATGGAGGGCGCCGTCGTCGCCACCCGGTGACGGCCTCCATCAGGTTGACGGACACCGGTGCGTCGACCTCGTCGGCGACACGCCGGATCTCGTGGATGCGGGGATGGCGTCGACGAACACCATGTCGGCCCCGGCCGCGACATAGGCCCGGCACCGCTTGATAGCCTCGTCGAGCCCGTGGGTCGCCATCGCATCGGTGCGGGCGTTGATCACGAATCCGGGGTCCAGCTCGTCACGGACTCGAGCGCACGTCCGCACCTTGGCCGTCATCCCCTCCAACTCGATGACGGACGTCCCGGCGAGGTGTCCGCACCGTTTGGGGAAGGTCTGGTCCTCGATGTTCATCCCGGCGGCATCCATCTGAATCAACCGGCGGGTGGTGTCGGCGGCGTTGACCGGGCCACCCCCACCGGTATCGGCATCCGCCATCACCGGAACGTCGACGGCGGCCACGATGCGCCGAGTCGCCTCCAGATTCTCCGCCATCGACAGCAGCCCCACGTCGGGTGCTCCCAGGAGCGAGCCGGCGAGACCGAACCCGGAGACCTGGGTCGCCTCAAACCCGGCTGCCTCGATCACCATGGCCGACAGCGCATCGTGACAACCCGGGACGACGAGCGCCCGCCGCTCCTCGAGCGCCCGGCGCAACCGCACGGATCGCGACACCGTCACACCTCGGCGCCGGAGTCGGCGAACTCTTCCTTGATGTGGGTGCCCCGCAAGCGGTCGAGGATCTGCGGCAGGAAGAGCACCACGAGAACCCCGAACGCCAGCGCGATGTTGAGCGGGCCCTCCAAGAAGGTGAGGTAATTGCCATCGGCGGCGACGAGGGATCTTCGGAAGTTCTGTTCGAGATCGTCGCCGAGGATGAGCCCCATGAGTATCGGAGCCAGCGGTACGTCCATTTTTCGCATGAAGTAGCCGATGATCCCGAAGATGGTCATGATCGTGATGTCGAGAGGGCTGTTGTTCACCGAGTACACGCCGATGTACGACACCACCAGGATGATCGGCAT
>JBFISM010000062.1:0-19630 GCA_041608535.1 Acidimicrobiia bacterium | reverse complement strand
GCGAGCCGAACAGACGTCGAGAGGTGAGGCCGGAATCACCCGAGCACGCTTCAGCGTGTGAACCCGTTCAAGTGCCCGGCGATCTCGGGGCCGAATGGCGCGACGAGTTCCCTTAATTCGTCCGACACATCACCGTAGATCTCAAGCCTGGCTGTGGGCGCGATCTCCGAGAAGCGACCGATCATGTCGCCCATGCTGGTGAGATGGTGCATAACCGCCGCCGAGTCCTCGAGAAGCCCGACGATGTACAACTTGCTCTCGTCATCGCTCAGAAACCACTCGTAGCTCAAATACCCGGGTTCGCCGCCCTCGACCTTCTGTGCGAACGTGACGCTCATCTTCTTGACTTCGTCTACGTGTCCTTCCAGGATCGAGTGGACTGCGTTGACTCGGATGTTGCTGCTCATGTGGCCAGCCCCCGTGAGTGAGATGGTTTACGAAACGTGAGAGTACCTGCGGAACGGAATGAGCGCGCCCGACGCTGGTTGCTCGATTTCGCACCCTCGGCACTCCGCTTGCGGAGTCGCGGTCAACCTCGACCCGTCCGGCCATCCAGCCGCCGCCGAGGACGGTCCGCTGCTGTTCAACCTCTGGTAGGCCGGACCCCTTCCGTCGACCGCATATATCGCCCACTACCCAGAGCTGATCTCGCGCACGCCGTTCCGAGCCGAACCGGCAGTTCTGGGCGGGGAGCCGACACGCTGGGTGGTGCCAGGTCCCCGGCTGGGTATTCAGCGGCTTGCGCCGGCGACGAAGGTGGCCACGATGTACATGGCATGCCGATCCAGGGACCGTCTAGCTCGGCCGTAACGGATCGTCGTTCTTGGGTCGGCGTGTGATGCGGCCTCCTGGACGTCACGGGGGGCAACGCCGGCGTCGAGGGCGGCGGTGATGAACGAGTGCCGCAGCGAATGCGGCGAGATGGTCCCTGTCGATCCCCGCTCGTCGGGACATGCGTTTCACGATCCGGGTGGCGGCGTGCCGGTCCAGGCGTCGGGTGCCGTCCCTGTTGAGGAAGATCGGACCTTCTTTGCGTTCCCCGACCCATACGTCGACGGCACGGGAGCATCCGGGGAGCGAGCCCGTCGATGTCTTGTTCCGGCTCCACCAACTGTCGGCCGCTATCGGCCTGCGGATGGATGACGGGACTGAGGTCGTCGTAAGGCGCGTCACGATCACTGGTCGATGTTGACCCCGTCGGCACCGGCCTGGTCGGCGGTGACCGAGAGCAGCTCGGCCAGCCCGGCGGGGTCGTCCATAGCCAGCGCGATGCGATCGGCGTCGAGGATGGCGACGGCCGGCCACACCTCTATGCCGCGGGCGTGGGCCGAGGCGATGAACCCGGCGTCGGGCCGTCCGCTCACCGACCCGTCTGCGTTGAGCCGCCAGCGGATGGGAGAGGTGACGGTGAGGCCGGGGGCGGCGTCGATCTCTCGCAGGTAACGGGCGGAGTCCCCGGTCGACTGCCACGCCAGGATGATGTCGCCTGGCGCCGTCTCCTCGACGCGCCATGGCTGGCGGATGAGCGTGTTGGCCTCCAGAGTTTGCTGCCATTCGATCTCGGTCGGGTTCCCCCGGGCGTCGAGGTACCTGGCGGTGACGGTGGTGCCGGGCGCGGCATCGATCGCCAGCTCCGGGGCGCAGTCGTCGAGGATGGCAGCACCTCCGGACCACGTCACGGTGACGACGACGCTGGGGCCGAGTGCCTCTCGCTCGGCGTCGTTGAGGCGCACCACCACGGCCTCGACGGAGGGAGCGGGAGCGGCCGCCGTGACCGGAAGCCAGCGGCGGTCCCCGTCGCGACAGCTCCCGTAGGTGTAAGCGACCCGTGTCCCCGGCCGGAAGGCACCGAGGCTGGGAGGCCCGTCCCAACGTCCGCTCACCAAGCGGTCTCCGGGGTCGCCGAAGTAAGACTCGGTGCCCTCGACGGTGACCCGGCCCGTCAGCGGATCGTGGAACGCCACCGAGTCCACCCCGTTGTCGTTGTGGTCGAAGACGACCGGCACCTGGCCGGCGGCACCGGCGGCATACCAGTACTCGACGGCGCCGAGACCGGCGGCTTCCGACTCGAGCCGATTGATGACGTACACCCGCTGCTCAGACTGACGCCACAGCGAAACCGTGTCGCACCCATCGCCGTTCCAGTCACCGGCGAGGGGGTAGTCACCGGGGTCGCCGAAGTAGTAGCGGCGATCGGCGATGCCCTGGCTGTTGGAGTTCCTGAGGTACACGAAGCCGTCCCGGGCCCGATACAGGCCTGGCGTCGGGTCCTGTCGCAGTCCCAGTCACCCATGAACGGCGTGTCTCCGGGGTCGCCGAAGTAGAAGGCAGCGTCGCCGGGAAGGTGCCACTCGCCGGTGGCGGGGTCGACGAACCCCATGTCGTCGTCGGCGGCTGCAGGGGCTGTGGCGACGATTGCCGCCGCCGCAATGAGCACTGCCCAACGCATGACGCCCACCCTACGACGGGTGGGCGCTGCGCTTCCGAGAGCGGGGTATTGCTAGGCCTGTATCGCCTCTACCTCCTCGTAGATCTCGATGCGTGGCTCGCCCACCACCCCGGCCTCCTGCATGGCCTCCTTGAGGCGCGGGTCGCCAACGAACGCGTTGAGGGTGTCCAGTGAGTCGAACCCAGCCACCACCGTGACCATGTTGGGATCATCGACCTTCTGGTTAACGCGCGCGAACTTCGCCCCCTGCGTGGTGGGAGGCATGGTGTCGTACACCGCCTTCCACTTGTCGTAGTCGGCTACCGCATGGTTGATCGCCAGCATGTACATGGGTCTCCCTTCGTCCCGTAGGGCGAAGCTACCAGTTCCGATGTGCGGCGCTCGCCTCGGTTTTCGCGACTTCCGACTCGGTGTTGAGGTTGCGTTCTGTCAGGCTCCCGTCATGCGCCGCTTGTGGTGGTTCCTCGGTATTGGCCTCATCGTCGCCACGGCGACCAGCCTGGCCCTGGGCCGCATCCTGCGTTGCGCTCAGGTCGGTTTGCCGAGGGCGGGTGTCCGTGTGCTCGACCACTCACGCCTGTGACGCGAGTCGGTCCGGTGGCCGTCCACGCCGAGGAGTCGAGGTCCGGCGGCGAGGTGCTGCGCGGCGACTCCCCGGAGGTGGCGGTGCGCTACGCAGAAGCGTACGGCCGGCTGATGGCTGCCTTGACCGATGTGTCGGTTGCTGCACCCCTACCCAATCCACGGTGGGTGCGATGAGACCACAACGACGGTGGGTTGTGGCCGGCGATGGAGTTCCTTCTTCCGCCTCGTGGTATTGGCCCCCTGCGAAGGCGATTCTGAAGGGCATCGAACTTCCGGCGGAGGGTGTGGTACCCCGCCGTTGAACACATCCGTGAAGAGGGACCCGGACGACCTACGCCACACCTGCGCGTCGATGCTGATCGCTGCCGGCGCCCACCCGGGACTTGTGCGCGAGCACGTCGCCACGAGGACAAGCGCACAGATAGGGGCCTGCGTATGATGAACATCGCTGGTGGCGACGAGGAGTCGTGATGCGTGTCGAAACCGGAATCGACATCGATGGCCCCCCCGAGGCGGTCTGGGAGCTGGTGTCACAACCGGCGCGCTACCCGGATTTCGCCACGCCGTCGGACGCGATTGTCGAACTCGGTGAGGGAGACCTGCGGGAGGGATACGTCTACAAGGAGCGGGGAGGGATTCCCCCGGTCAAGTCGGTTATGACGTGGACGGTCGCGGAGGTCGTTCCGAATCGACGGTTGGTGAGCGATGGCACTGACGGGAATGTGAGAATCCACGTCGACTGGGACCTCGCGGCGACTGCTTCTGGGACCCGCCTCTCCCACAGCATGGAGCTGTCGCCGGCGTGGTTCCTGGCACCGGTGATGGCGGTCATGTGGCCCGCTCTCATGCGTAAGCGCGCCCAGGCCGCCCTCGACGACACGATGACCAACATCAAGAGAATCGTCGAAGCCAACTAGGTAAGGACCGGCAACGGCGGGAGCCTGGTCTCAACGAGGGCTCGAGGTCTCGGCGAAGCCGGCCTCGACGGCGGCTCCGTCGGTGAGGCGTTGGCGCACGTCGTCCTCTTCGATCGTTGCAGCGAGGCGGTCGATGATGCCGGCCGCTTCCCGCATCACCTTCCGGGCCGCTTCGTCGGAGCCGCCGGCTTTCACCGTCGGCGCAGCGGTCCTCGAGCCGCAGCAGCATCTCGCCACGTGACAACAACCGCAGCCGGCCTGCGGCCAGCTTCAACGGCAACGGGATCCCGTAATGGCCTCTGGACGTGACCCTTGCACCAGGTCCAGGAGGCGATTGGTGGCAGTTCGCACCTGCCATCCCGAACGGTTGGGATCTCCGTCTGTCGGTCAAGCGCAATTGTTACACGGGGGTTCGTAGGGATTGACAGATCGGAGCAAGTGCGTACTGTTTCGCTTGCACAGAGGGCCAGGAATCGCTCCCGATGTACTCGCCCGTCGAGTCGAAGGAGGCTGAACGGCGGCGCCTTCGAATCGCTACTCTCCCGTCAACGCCACGCCGAATCGTGGTGCGTCACGGAGGGACACAACCCTGAGCCGCTTGAGAAGCGTCTGGCAGCGCCTGATGACGATCGGCTCCTACGAGGGCGAGACTGACGCGCAGGCCGGGAAGCGGCGCATTCTTGTGGGCTACGCCGCCATCGGCTTTGTGCCCCGGCTCTTCTTCGGGACCATCACCATCTCCGAAGGGTTCGCCGCGGCCGGCGCCATCGATTGGGCGGCGGCGTTCGTGCCTGTCATCGCGATCACTGCCCTGCATTTCAATCCGGGCTGGTACACGCCCGTCGTTCACGTAATGCTGGCGGCGCTGATTCTGGAAAACCTCATACCGACACTCATGTACGGCGGTCTGCTCGAAGCAGATCTGCTGATGGCATTCACGTTCCTGGTGGTAGTCGGGGCGCTGATTGCGCTACCTCGCCGGGCTGCGTTTTGGTGGTTCGTGGCCTTCATCGCCGGACTCGTCCTCGCCGTCGTCCTACCCCAGTCGATCGATCCCATCTACGACGTCGAACCTGCAGCGGCTGCTGACGTAGCCTTCATCCTCAGCAACGTTGCGATCCTCATCTACGCCGGCATGGCCTATTTCGTGCGGCAGCGGGATCGGTTCCAGCAGGAGTCGGATGATTTGTTGCACAACATCCTTCCCGACGAGATCGCCACCAGGTTGAAGAGCGACACGTCGATGATCGCCGACGACTTCCCCCACGCCTCGGTGCTGTTCGCCGACGTGGTCGGGTTCACCCCGATGTCGGCCACCATGACCCCACCAGAACTCGTCGGCTTGTTGAATCAGGTGTTCACCAAGTTCGACGAATACACCGAACAACTCGGGTTGGAGAAGATCAAGACCGTCGGTGACGAGTACATGGTCGCCTCAGGGGTCCCGGTACCCCGCGCCGATCATGCGGAGGCGATCGCCGAGCTGGCGTTGCGGATCCGGGAGTACATGGCGTCGAACGACTTCGATGGGCGCCGCTTGGAGTTGCGGATCGGGATCAACTCGGGGCCGGTGGTGGCGGGGATCATCGGGACGCACAAGTTCGCCTACGACCTGTGGGGCGACACCGTCAACACCGCGTCGCGCATGGAGTCGGGTGGGATCTCGGGCCAGATCCAGGTGTCCCCCGCCACCTACGACCTGCTATCCGGCAACGGCTACCGCTTCGAGGCCCGCGGCCCCATCGATGTCAAAGGCAAAGGCCAAATGAACACCTGGCTCCTGGTGGGACGCGGCTGACATGGGCCTCCGGCAGCGTCTGCGCGGCGCCTGGGAATGGATGCTCCACTTCGGCGCCTACCCGGAGGAGTCGCCCGAGCAGCGCAGCAAGCGACGCATCTTCGTCGCCGTCTCGTGGATGGGGACCACTCTGACGCTGCTGGCCACCGTTGGGGGCGCCGAGGAGGGAGGGGCCTGGAGCGTCGGCATCAACCTGATCGGGATCATCCTGTTACCCGCTTTCCTGATAGCGATCAGTTGGAGACCTCGATGGTTCGTTCCGCTGGTTCAGATCTTCCTCGGCTACGTCTTCCTTCAGGGAATGGTGAAGGCCGTCATGGCCGGCGGCTTGTTCGAGTCGGGCCTCGAATCGGTGTTTGGGATGGCGGTCGTGCTCCTCATTCTGGTTCTGTTCGGTATCCGCACCGCACTGTGGTGGTTTGGCGCCTTCATAGTGTCCTTCATCGTGGCTGCGCTGCTCCCCAATTGGGTTGACCCGGTGTACGAGCTGGCAGATCCAGAGGTCACCGCAGCTTTCAATCTCGTTTCCCTGAGCTTCATAGTCATCGTGGCAATGGTGTATTTCGTGCGGCAGCGGGATCGGTTTCAGCAGGAGTCCGATGACTTGTTGCACAACATCCTGCCGGATGAGATCGCGAGCCGGTTGAAGAGCGACACGTCGATGATCGCCGACGACTTCCCCCACGCCTCAGTGTTGTTCGCCGACGTGGTCGGGTTCACCCCGATGTCGGCCACCATGACCCCACCAGAACTCGTCGGCTTGTTGAATCAGGTGTTCACCAAGTTCGACGAGTTCGTCGAAGAGCTCGGGTTGGAGAAGATCAAGACCGTCGGTGACGAGTACATGGTCGCCTCAGGGGTCCCGGTACCCCGCGCCGATCATGCGGAGGCGATCGCCGAGCGGGCGTTGCGGATCCGCAACTACATGGCGTCGACCGACTTCGACGGCAAGCGGCTCGAGCTACGGATCGGGATCAACTCGGGGCCGGTAGTGGCAGGGATCATCGGGACCCACAAGTTCGCCTACGACCTGTGGGGCGACACCGTCAACACGGCGTCCCGGATGGAGTCGGGTGGGCTTCCCGGCCAGATCCAGGTGTCCCCGGCCACCTACGAGTTGCTTGCGGGCAACGGCTACGCCTTCGAACCCCGCGGCACCATCGAAGTCAAAGGCAAAGGTTCCATGGACACCTGGCTCCTCGCGGGACGCAGCTGACAGTCGGTCGCCACGGGCGGTTCAACAGGCCCTTCGCCTGCAGCGTCACGGACCGATGCCGAGCTGAGGGCGATTCGCGGTGGCGCGTCGCGGCTCCCTGGCCGCTCAGCCCAGTCGGATTCAGCCAGCGCGGCGAGGGGCGTCGACTACAGCGTCGCCTCGACCAGTGCCCGTGCGGACAGTACGTCAGGTTCGCCTGCGCGTTCCGTGAAGGTCTCCAGCAGCGCCGCCAGGTCGGAGGCACCATCGTCTTCGTAGCCCAGCGTTCGGCGGAGTCGCACCCCTACGCCCCCCCATATGGCGCACCTCGCTCCGAGCAGAGCAGGCAGGGGCTACCCGCCCCGCTATCCGGAAGGAATACCATCGAGCCGAGAGATAGCGCATAACGACGATCGGCGGAACCGAGCTCAGCGCCAACCGGCGCTCTGGATCCGGCAATCTGCACTAGCCAGACATATCTGGGAGCGCCATCTTGTGCCCGACCAGGCAGCCCGTGACAGTGCTTGTACTTCAGGCCCGACCCGCACGGGCAGCGTTCGTTGCGGCCGGTCTTGATCCGGGTCTGGGCGGGCTGCGATACCCACTTAGCCGCTGCCTCCACTCGCCGCTCGCGGACCTCGATCTCGTACTCTCGCCCCCGAAGTTGCTCGCTCCATCGGCGCGTTCGATTCTTGAGGCTTGTGTCGGAGAGAGGACTCGAACCCTCGCTGATCCACCCCTGACCACAACGAACCACCCAACCGGCAACAACCACAACCATCGGGCGCAACGACGTCAACGCAAGCCGATGGGCGAGACTCGATCCCGAACAGGGATCGAGACGAAGGGGGCGGCGGGCTTGTGTCGGAGAGAGGACTCGAACCTCCACGGGATACTCTCCCACTAGGCCCTCAACCTAGCGCGTCTACCAATTCCGCCACTCCGACGTTGCGGCTTGGCGGGAAGGCCAAGCCGAAGCGGGAGTATACCGCCGAGGTGTCAGCCGTAGTACCTCGTCAGGGTGTCGGCAACGAGCGCAGGGCGGTCGGATCCTTCGAGCTCCACGGTCACCTCGGCTTTCAAGTGCACCCCTCCCTCGATGGCCGTCGCCTCCTTGAGAACCGTGCGCGCCCTGATGCGTGACCCGACCCGGACCGGGCTGATGAAGCGAACCCGGTCGAGCCCGTAGTTGATGCCCATGGCGACGCCTTCGACCTCCGGCATCGTCACGAGATCGACGAGCAGCGAGAGCGTGAGGAAACCGTGCGCGATGGTGGAGCCAAAGGGTCCCGCCGCCGCCCGCTCCTCGTCGACGTGGATCCACTGGTGATCGTTGGTGGCGTCGGCGAACGCATCGATGCGGTCCTGGGTGATCTCGAACCAATCCGACACCCCGATCTCGGTTCCCACGAGCGGTTCGAGCTGTTCGATCACGAGGACCTCCTCACCGGCGTGGATCTGACTGCAGCATCCTCGCCTATTGGTCGAGGCGATACCACTCCTCGATGTTCCACATCAGGCCGGCATCTGATGCGTTGTGCTTGAAGCCCCCGATCTCGTCGGCCCAGAAAGCAGCTGCGTCGAGCCGGGAGAACAGCGGGATGATCACAACCTGGTCAGCGAGGATCTGCTCCGCCTCGGCGAGCAGTGGCTCGAGCACGGCCGAATCGACCGAGGTGTTGATCAAATCGCGGATCTCGGCAAGCCGCTGCGTGCTCTCGTCGACCAGGACCGAATCCGGCGAGCCCCAGCGGTAGTAGTTGGAGCCCTCTGGTGGCGGCGATTGCGGATCGAACACATCCATGATCTCGATCACACCTGAGAATCCCGGCGACCCGACCCACGCCCACTCACCGAGATCCCACATTCCGTCGTCGAGCGTCTCCCCGAAGAAGAGCTGCGAATCCTCGAGCTCGGTGTCGTACTCGATGCCAGCCGCGGCGAACATGTCCTCGAGCAAGATGGCCAGCTGCACCCGGGCATCGCTGTTCGAGGTCGTCGAAAACACCGTTGTGATCGTGTCCACGCCGAGCTCGGCCTTTGCTTCCTCCACGAGCGCAACCGCTTTCTCGACGTCGTAGTCGTACTGTGCCCAGGCACCTGCTGAGAGCTGGGGGATGTACGCCTCGACGAATGAGTCGAGCGGCTCGACCTGCCCGTCGAGGATCTCGTCGACGATCAGTTCCTTGTCGATGAGGTGAGCGACTGCCTTGCGGTAGGCGAGGCTTTCGTTCGGGGAGTTCTCGTTGCGTTCGAAACGCCCGGGCCCGAACTGGAAGTTGAGATGCTCCCAGGTCGTGCCTTTCAGCACCTCGACAACGGCACCCTCGAACTCGGACTCCTCGAGGGCATCGATGGCTGCCGTATCCGGCGGCGGGTTGATGACGTCGACCTCACGAGCGCGGAAGGCATCGATCAGTGCTGCGGTGCCGGGGATGAACCGAGTGGTGACCCGGTCGAGGTACGGGAGCTGATTGCCCTCCGCATCTGTTTTCCAATAGTTCTCGTTACGCACCACGGTGAGTGACTCACCTTTGATCCAAGACTCGAAAACGAACGGCCCGGCGGACACCCACGGCTCGTCATTCCAGTCAGAGACGAAATCCGAGCCCTCGACATCGTGTTTCGGCACGACATAGTCGAACATCAGCTCGTACTGCACGGTCGGCGCCGCCAACGTGAACGAGAAGGTCTTGGGTCCGACCTCAGTGGCGATCACGTCTTCATACAGCGTGTCATCGACGGGCAATTCGGGATCGAGATGAAGGTCGAGGGTGAACAGGAAGTCCTCGCCGGACACAGGGACACCATCGCTCCACACCGCCTCCTCCCGGATCTGGTAGTTGACGGTCATGGTGCCGTCTTCGTTGAGGATGACGCCGCCGTTGTCGAGCGTCGGCAGTTCGGTCAGCAGGTCTGGTATCAGCTCGAGCGTGAACCCGTCGATGTCATAGGCGCCGGCCAGGTATTGCTGCGCTGCCGTCCACACCGTGGGGTTGTTGCCACCGGGCACGAGCGGGTTGAGCGTGGCAGGTTCCTGGTCGTGGCCGAACACAACCTCGCCGCCGTACTGCGGGCCTGCGGGTTCGGTGGTCGTGGTCTGCGGTGGCGCCGTCGTCGTGGTGGCGGGAGGAGCCGTGGTGGTCGTCTCTGGAGCTGCGGTGGTAACGGGGGCTGCGGTCGTCTGCTCGGGCTCGGCATCCTCTCGATTGGCGCACGCAGCGGCGACGAGGGCAAACACGAGGAGAGCGGCGACCCACGCGACGGTGCGGCTGCGCCACACACGAGTCAACTTGGTGCCTCCTTAGCGAGTCTCCAGGCCCTGGCGCCGGGGTCGCGTCAACTCAGCGCCACAGCCAGGTGAGCGTGAACGTGGTGATTGCGAAGAGAACCGAGGCGAACACGGTCAATCGGTCGAGGTTGCGTTCCACGACCGTCGACCCGGAGAACCCTCCACTGCTGAAGCCCCCGCCGAACATGTCGGACATCCCACCGCCCCGTCCTGCATGGAGCAGGATCAAGAAGATGAGTCCGAGCGATACGAGAGCGTGGAAAGCGGCGACTATTCCGGCCACGACAGAGTGCCTTTCTCACAGGAAACCCGCACCTCGATGCGGGTTCCAGGGGTCAAGTATGGATGTTCTCCCGCATCTATGCAAACTTTGCGGGTAGCAGGCTCCAGGTCGCAGGAGAGGACGCAGACCGCGGAGGGCACGGCCGTCGAGCGATTCAGACCTTGGCTTGGTTGGCCACCGCCTCGGCTGCGGCGGCCACTTCCTCCGGGTCCCCCAGGTACTGGCTGGAGATCGGTTTCAGGTCATCGTCGAGGGTGTACACGAGCGGCACACCGGTGGGGATGTTGAGGCCTGTGATCTCAGCTTCGCTGACGTCGTCGAGGTGCTTGACCAGGGCGCGCAGGCTGTTGCCGTGCGCAGCAATGAGCACCTGCTTGCCTTCTCGAACGTCGGGAACGATGGCGTCGTACCAGTAGGGCAGCATCCGCTCCACGACATCCGCAAGACACTCGGAGGCCGGGAGTCGCTCGCTCGGCAACCACGCGTAGCGTGGATCGTGGCGGGGATGGCGCGGGTCTTCGAGCTCCAGCGGTGGTGGTGCGACGTCGTAGGACCTCCGCCATTCGTGGACCTGCTCGGCCCCGTGACGTTCCGCCGTCTCGGTCTTGTTGAGTCCCTGCAGAGCCCCGTAGTGGCGCTCGTTGAGCCGCCAATGCTTGCGCATCGGAATCCAGCCGAGCCCCATCTCGTCGAGCGCCACTTGCCCAGTGTGGATGGCGCGGCGCAGCACGGATGTGTGGACGATGTCGAAGACGTGGTTGGCGTCGGCCATGAGCGCCCCGCCCTGCTTGGCTTCGGCGATCCCGTGATCGGTGAGCTCCACGTCCGTCCACCCGGTGAAGACGTTCTCCAGGTTCCAGACGCTCTGGCCATGGCGAAGCAAGACGATGGTATAGGTCATGCTCCCAATCTAGAACCGCCCCGCTCGGGGCGGAAAGCGCCGGAGCGAATCAGCCGGTCGCCGACACCGAATGAGCCGCACCACGCTCGAAAACGATCGAAGAGCGCCGTACTCGCCAGCTGGGCGTCCGCAGTCCGGACAACCGGCGCGGCTTGGGACGGAGTCGCACCTCGACGTCGTGCGACATCATGCCTTGGTGATAGGCCCCGGCGTCTCGGATCGCTTCGGCTACGAGTTGCGGGACATGATCTTCGACGACTTCGCGATGTGACCCGAAGACACGGAACTCGAAGACCGTCTGTGCCTTGGCGAGATCGGACCGCACGGTGACGGCTTCGACGTCTGGATTGCGACTGATCGTCTCACGCACATCTGCGATGTGCTGGCGCAGTCGCTCCGATTCGTCGTCCCACGGAATGCGGCGGGTGATCGCAAACTCGTAATAGACCGAAAACTCCATGACTGGCTCCATCCCCTCTCGTCGCCTACCTTCGACCAGCGTACGATCCGAAACCCATGCGGCTCAATGGGTCCGAGGGCTCATTCCCGGGAGGTGCCGCACATCTCGCCCGGTTCCCGTGCCGCGGCTGCGGTCAGACCCAGTAACGCACCACGGCAGCGAACGTGTCCGGGTCGAGCGAAGCTCCACCCACGAGGGCACCATCGATGTCGCGCTTGGCCATGAGGGCAGCGATGTTCCCGGGGTTCACGGAGCCGCCGTAGAGGATGCGCACCGTATCGGCCACGTCGCCCCACCGCTGGCGCAACTCGTTGCGGATCATGGCACACATGGCATCGGCATCGTCCGGTGTGGCGGTGAGGCCGGTTCCGATCGCCCAGACCGGCTCGTATGCGATCACGCACGCCGCCAGCTGCTCGGCGGTGAGCCCGGCCAGGCTGGCGGCCAGCTGGGCGGACACGACAGACTCGGCCTCACCGGCATCTCGCTGCTCACGAACCTCACCCACACACATGATCGGCGTCAACTCGTGCTCGAGCAGCGCCAGCACCTGCCGGTTGACGTCACCGTCGCTCATGCCGGCCGCACGGCGCTCGGAGTGCCCGGCGATCACATACCGCACGGACAGCCGTTTCAGCATCACCGGGGAGATCTCGCCGGTGTGGGCACCCGAGTCCGCCCAGTGGGAGTGTTGCGCACCGAGAATGATGCGCAGATGGTCCGTCTCGATCACGGTCTGCGCCGAGCGCAGTGCGGTGAACGGCGGACACACCACCACGTCGACTCGGTCGAAATCCTCCTCGTTGAGGCGATACGAGAGCTTCTGCACCATCTGAATTGCTTCGAGATGGGTGGCGTTCATCTTCCAGTTGCCGGCGATCAAGTCTCTTCTCACGACTCTCTCCTGTTCGTCGCTCCGGACCACCGTTGCAGCGCTGCGATGCCCGGCAGGGTTTTGCCCTCGAGCAATTCGAGACCGGCGCCGCCACCGGTCGAGACATGGCTCACCTCATCGTCGCGACCCAGCATCCGGATCGCGGCCACACTGTCGCCGCCACCGATCACGCTGTACGCATCGGCCCCGGCCACCGCAGCGGCCACCCCGGCAGTGCCTTCCCGAAAGGCCTCCCACTCGAACACACCCATCGGGCCGTTCCAGAACACTGCTCGGGCGGCCTCGATGTGCTCGGCAAAACGATCGACAGACCTTGGTCCGATATCCAAACCCATCGCGCCGGGGTCGATGTCATGGACATCGACGATCTCGTGTCCGGCATCGGCAGCAAAGTCATCCGCAACCACGACATCTACGGGAAGCACGATCGTGTCACCGTATTCGTCGAGCAGAGCGCCGACTTCCTCGAGCCGGTCCTCGTCGACGAGGGAGGCACCCACCTCGATCCCGCGCGCCGCGAGCAGGGTGAAGCACATGCCCCCGCCGACGACGAGTCGGTCCACCTGCGGCAGGAGATGTCGCATCACACCGAGCTTGTCCGCCACCTTGGCGCCCCCCAACACCACGACGAAGGGCCGGGGCGGTTCGTCGAGCAGCGTGGTGAAAGCCGCGATCTCGGCAGCGAGCAGCGGGCCGGCGGCCGACGGCAGGCGTTCCGCCACGCCAACGGTGCTCGCATGGCTGCGATGGGCAGTGCCGAATGCATCGAGGACGAAGCAGTCGGCATGGGCGGCGAGCCCTGCGGCAACAGCTGGGTCGTTCTTCGTCTCCCCAGGCTCGAAACGGGTGTTCTCGAGCACTGCAACGGTGCCGTCCGGGACCGCCCGCACTGCCGCGGTCACGTCCTCGCCGACCACCCCGTCGATCTGCACCACCGGGAAGTCGGCGAGCTTTGCCAGAGTCGAGGTGACGGGCCGCATCGAGAGTTCGGGGTCGGGACCCTTCGGTCGACCAAGATGGCTGCACACGACGACCTGGGCCCCGAGGTCGCGCAACGTGCGCATCGCAGGCAGCGACGACCGGATCCGGTAGTCGTCGGTGACCTCGCCTGCGTCGAGGGGTACGTTCAGATCGGCGCGCAACAGCACCGTCCGCCCGGCGGGACGAAGCGACTCGATGGCAGGCAGGAGACCGGCGGAGGGGACGTTCAGCCCAGCCTCGCGGCGAGATCGACGAGACGGCTCGAGTAGCCCCACTCGTTGTCGTACCAACCGAGCACCTTGACGAGTGGCCCGCCCGGTGCGATCACTGCTGCGGCGTCGTAAATGCACGAAGCCGGGTCGCCAACGATATCGCTCGACACGATGGGATCTTCGGTGTACCGCAGGATGCCCTTGAGCGGTCCATCGGCCGCGGTGCGAAAGGCTGCGTTCACCTCGTCGGCCGAGACATCCCGACTCAGGTTGGCCGTGAGGTCGGTGATCGATCCGTCGGGAACGGGTACTCGCATCGCCATCGCGGCGAGTTTTCCGTCGAGCTTGGGGAGCACCTTGCCCACTGCGGACGCCGCACCGGTCGACGTGGGGATGATGTTGTTGGCCGCGGCGCGCGATCGGCGGAGGTCCTTGTGTTGCAGGTCGAGGATGCGTTGGTCGTTGGTGAAAGCGTGCACCGTAGTGAACATGCCGGATTCGATCCCGAACGCATCGTCCAGCACTTTGGCCATCGGTGCGATGCAATTGGTGGTGCACGAGGCGTTCGAGATGACCTTGTGCTGTGCGGGGTCGAGCTGGTCGTCGTTGACTCCGAGGACGACGCTGATGTCCGGATCGCTCGATGGTGCCGAGATCACGACCCATTTGGCGCCCGCCTCGAGGTGCTTGGAGGCCTGCTCGTGGGTGCGGAAGATCCCGGTCGACTCGATGACGACGTCGACACCGAGATCTCCCCACGGAAGATCCGCCGGATCGCGCTCGGAGAACACCTTGAAGTCGTCGCCGTCCACCAAGAGCGACCCGTCGTTGACGGTGACGGTGCCCGGGTAGGTGCCGTGCACCGTGTCGTACTTGAGCAGGTGCGCCAATGTCTCGGCATCGGTGAGATCGTTCACGGCGACCATGTCGAAGCCGGCGCCCGTCTTCTTGGCGGCGCGGAAGAAATTGCGGCCAATACGGCCGAAGCCGTTGATCGCTACCTTCATGGGTCTCGTCTCCTGGATAGAGGGTGGGTGGTGGTCGAGTTTGGTGTTTGGCTGCGCTGCGGGCCAGGTCCGCCTGTGCGGTGGCGCTGGGGCCTCATCCGGCGAGCTTGGCGAGCACCTCGCCGAGCCGACCAGGATCGTGCTGAGGCCATGGGGCCTCTCGGTCCGTGATGTCGCCCAGCACGACGTCGACGCCGTAGGTGGCCAGCACTTCGGGATCGAACCCCACCGGCTCGAGCGGATCGTTCACTGCGACGTCGCCTTCCTCGGCGACGATAGCACTGGGGGGTCTGACCCCGGTCATCGTCAACAAGGCGTCGAGGTGATCGGCTCCGTCCATACCGAGAGTCTCCGCATCCTGGGTGATGAGGTTTCCCACGAACACCAACGTCGCCGTTGATGCATTCACCGCTTCGACCAATCCCGGCACCAGCAGGGAAGCAACGACAGAGGTGTAGAGGCTTCCCGGGCCGAGCACGATCTGTTCGGCTTGCGCCACGGCTTCGATCGCTCGCGGGTTGGCGTTCACCGTGGCCGGCCACACCGAGATCGAATCGATATGACCTGCGGTGCGGGAGATCGCAAGCTGCCCCTCGACATCGGCGCCGTCGATCTTCGCCATGAGGTGAAGCCTCTCGGAGGCGGATGGAATGACGGCGCCGACCGAGTGCAGCAGGCGTTCGGAGGCGCGCAACGCCGCCTCGAAGTCGCCTTCGAGATCGGCGAGGGCCGCAATGATGAGGTTGCCCAGGGAATGGCCGCCCACGTCGGACTCGTCGAAGCGATACTCGAAGAGCCTGCGCCACACGGTGTCGTCTGGGGTGAGCGCCAGCATGCAACGCCGGATGTCACCGGGGGGTGGGATGTCGAGCGCCGGTGCGAGCCGCCCCGAGGATCCGCCGTCGTCGGCCACGGTGACGACTGCTTGGACGGATCCGGCGTAGCGTTGCACTGCGAGCAGCGCCTGCGCCAAGCCATGACCGCCGCCGATACACACGACCCGGGGACCTCCCGGGTCGTCGATGAACGCTTCGAGCTCGAGTTCGGGCTCGGTCCGCATCGGTCTCATCGTGCGGCACCGCTCCTCGCCAGCTCCCGATGGCTGAGGGACACTTCGAGCGCACCGTCGGCGAGATGGTCGGCCAGTGCTTTGGCGATGGCCACCGAGCGATGTTGGCCGCCGGTGCAGCCGATCCCGATCGTGAGGTACTTCTTGCCCTCGGCGTGGTAGAGCGGAAGCAGATAGTCCACCATCCCCTCCAGTTTGGCGAGAAACTCCTGGGCCTCCTCCGTGGCGAACACGTAGTCGCGCACCGCCGGATCGAGACCGGTGAGGGGCCGTAGCTCCGGAACCCAATGCGGATTCGGGAGGAATCGCACGTCGAACATGAGATCGACGATCCGGGGAACACCCCGTTTGAACCCAAACGACACGATGTCGACCCGCATTCTGCCCTTGTCGTCGAGGTCGGTGAAAGCGCCTTCGATCATCCGGCGCAGATCGTGCACACTCAGCTCCGAGGTGTCGATGATGATGTCGGAGCCGCCGCGGATGTCTTCGAAAGCACGCCGCTCCTCGGCGATCGACTCCGCCAGCGACCTGGCCCGGATCGGGTGCGAGCGTCGCGTCTCCTCGAACCGTTTGGCAAGCGCAGCATCGTCGGCGTCCAGGAAGAGCACGGTCGTGCGGATGCCGCGCGCCTGCATGCCCTGGACCGCTCGGTCGAGCTCGGCAGCCGTCACTCCCCCTCGCGTGTCCACCACGAGAGCGGTGAGCGGGCGATCCCCCTCCACCGTGCCCACCCGATCGACGACGTCGACGATGAGCCCGGGCGGCAAGTTGTCCACGACGAAGTAGCCGAGATCCTCGAGCACGTCGGCCGCCAGCGAGCGGCCCGCCCCGGACATGCCGGTGACAACGATTACATGAGGAGCCGGAGCACCGTTCTGTTGGAGCATCGTCGAGCCCAAAGCCACCTCTCTCAGTGCAGCACTCTATAGAGGCTGGCGGCGACGTCGGCAGGCACCACGTCGGCCAGGTCGTGCTCGTCGGCCTCGCGAATCCGTTTCAGAGATCCGAAGCGGCGTAGCAGTGCCTTCTTCCTGGCGGGGCCGATCCCCGGAACCTCGTCGAGCACCGAGTCGACCATACGTTTGCCGCGGAGCTTGCGGTGATAGGTGATGGCGAAGCGGTGCGCCTCATCGCGCACCCGCTGCAGCAGATAGAGGGCTTCGTCGCCCCGCGGGATGGCGAGCGGCTCTCCTTGTTGCGGGAAATACACCTCCTCCAGCTTCTTGGCCAGACCCACGACGGGGATGTCGAGGCCGAGATCGTCGAGCACCTTGACGGCACGGCCCAGCTGACCGGCGCCGCCGTCGATCACGACGAGCGACGGGCGGTAGGCGAATTTGGTTTGCTCGATCGGCTTCTCCTGCTCCGAGAGGTATGCCGTGAAACGGCGTCTCAGGACCTCCTCCATGGCGGCGAAGTCGTCCTGTCCATCGAGATTCCTGACCTTGAACCGCCGATAGTGCGCCTTTCTCGGCAGCGCATCCTCGAACACCACCATCGAGCCGACGGTGTCGCTGCCTTGGATCGTCGAGATGTCGTAACACTCGATACGCAACGGCGGCTCGGGCAATTCGAGGTGCTGCTGCAGGCTGCGCAACGCTTGCGCCCGAGCGTTGTGATCGCTCGCTCGCTTGAGCCGGTGTCTGGCGAACTCCTCCTTGGCGTTGGCGATCGTGGTCTCCATGAGCCGTCGCTTGGCTCCCCGTTGGGGCACCCGGAGCGAGACCCTCGATCCTCGCCGCGACGCCAACCATTCGGTCCACAACTCTGCATCTGCCGGCATCGCCTGCACGAGGACCTGGCGTGGCGGAGGATCCGAGCCATACAGCTGACCCAGCATGACCCCGATCAACTCCTCGGTGGTCACATCCTCCACCTTGTCGACGATCGTCGTCTTGCGTCCCGTGACCCTTCCCTTCACGACGCTGATCACCACGAGAGCCGCTTCGAGGTCATCCTCGTCGATGGCAATGAGATCGAACGACTCGGTCCGTTGTGTCACCAACTCTTGTCTGGCGAGCGCCCGCTCGACGGCATTCGCCCGATCCCGGAAGCGCGCCGCCGCTTCGTAGTCCTGGCGTGCCGAGGCTGCCAGCATGTCGTTGCGCAGGCTGGTGAGGATGTCGTCTCGATCGCCATCCAGAAATGCGGCGAGGCCGTCGACGTGCTCCTGGTACTCCTCTGGCGTGACCTCGCCGACACACGGCCCCGAGCACCGCTCGATGTGGAAGAGCAAGCAGGGCCGGCCCAAGGCCTCGTGACTGTTGAACTTGCTGTCGGTGCAGGTCCGAATGGGGAAGGTGCGCAGCACCAGATCCAGGGTTTGCCGGATGGCGTACGCATGGGCATACGGGCCGAAGTACTCCACACCCTTGCGCCGTTTGCCACGCATCACCATGGCGCGCGGCCACTCCTGATTGCGGGTGATGGCGAGGTACGGGAACGACTTGGCGTCGCGCAGCCGGATGTTGAAGCGGGGCCGGTGCTCTTTGATGAGCGAGTACTCGAGCATCAGCGCTTCGAGCTCGGTCTCGGTGACGATCCAGTCGACCGATTCGGCCGCCTCCACCATGGCGCGCGTCCGGGGCAGCAGGTCCCTGGCGAAGTACTGGGCCAGCCGCTTACGGATCGATTTCGCCTTCCCCACATACAACACCACCTGGGACGCACCACGGAACAGGTACACACCGGGCGTATCGGGGATCGAGGCGCTTGGGGGGCGCTTCACCATCAGCAAATGATACGGCTAAGCCCCAAACCTCCCGGATCCACCCCGTCTTCCGGCAGCGTGCGGACATGAGGTCTGTCCCCCCGGCCGGAGGAAAGGTCTCTCCGAGCCCGTAAGGGCTCGGAGGTAGGGGCACGGTGCCATCCAGGGATGCCGGGGTCACGGCACGAGCATCCGATGGAGATCGCCATGCCCCCCTACCAGAGCTCCGCAGCTGCGCTGCTCCCGCTCTGGATCCTTCCCCCCTCCGGGGGGACAGACCCGATGAGCGAGCTCTCGAAAACGGGCGCCGCACTCGCCCGCACCCGAACGGGTGCGGCGATTCCCCCACTCACACGCAACGCGGCAGCCCCGGGAGCTGATCCGCCCTGCTCTCCACCCAATTGGGATTGCAACGAAGGAGATAAGACGACCGGCTATCGGGAACTGTCACGCTCGGCAAAACGACGTCATGCCCGGTAGCGACAGCGTCAGCGAGCGGACCCAACCAAACGGGCGCCGCATTCGCCCGCACCCGAACGGGTGCGGCGATTCCCCCACTGACACGCAACGCGGCAGCCCCGGGAGCTGATCCGCCCCACCACCCCCCACCGATCATGCAACGCGGATCTCAGCGACCAAAACAACACGACCCACCCTCGTCTCCACCCAACTGGGAAAGCAACGAACCAGACAAGACAACCCGCAATCCCAAAATGCGTCACGCCCGGGGAAAGCCGGTGACGCCCGATAGCGACAGCGTCAGCGAGCGGACCCAACCAAAACGGGCGCCACATTCGCCCGCACCCGAACGGGTGCGGCGATTCCCCCACTGACACACAACGCGGCAGCCCCGGGAGCTGATCCACCCTGGTC
>JBFISM010000061.1:0-19671 GCA_041608535.1 Acidimicrobiia bacterium | reverse complement strand
GCCGCGGGGGAGCAACGAGCGAATGCTCGAGTTGCTCGAGCCGTATCGCGGTCATCGGCGGAGGGTGATCGTCCTGCTCAAGGGTGGGGGATTCTCGGCACCGAGGTACGGTCCGAAGCTGGCGCCGCGGTCGATCGCCAATCACTGACGGCGGCCGGTCGTTCACCCGGTCTCGGCGGAGCGGAAGGCCTCGCGGAGCGAGACCTTGCCCCCGGTCTTCAGCAGCCCACCGCTGTAGATCCGGCCACCGATGCGCAGCAAGGCGAGCGTTGCCACCACCATGAGGATGACCGAGATTGCGATCTCCCACAGCGCCGCATCGCCGCCGGCTTGCCGTACCGGCATGGTGATCGGTGAGAACGGCGGCACCAGCGACAAGATCCGCAGCACTGCGTTGTCCGAGCCGTCGAGCGCGGTCGCCGCAACGAAGTAGCTGGCGGTCATCACCATGGTGAGCGGAAACGATGCGTTCTGCGCCTCCTCCTGCCGGGAGACGAGCGACCCGGTCACGGCGAAGCCGGTCGCATAGAAGGCAAACCCGAGGATGAACCAGAACGTGATGATGGCGACCGCAGCCGCATCGAGCTCGGGAAGCCCGACTCTGTCGAGGGAGCGGGCGCCCGCCAAGCCGATGACGAGGACCAGCAGCAATTGGGCCAAACCCAACGCTCCGATGCCGAGCACCTTCCCCGCAAGGAGGTGGGGAGCGGGAACGGCGCCGAGGACCACTTCGACGACACGGCTCGATTTCTCCTCGACCACTCCGATGAGGATCCACTGGCCGTACGTGAGGATCGAGACGAACAACAAGATGGCGCCGACGAAAGCGATGAACGATCGACCTTCGTCGTCCGACGCGTCGGTCACCTCCTCGACGCGAACCCCGCCGCCCAGCAGTTCCTGCACGTCGGTCGAGGAGAGTCCCAACGCCATCGCCCGCTCGTCGAGACCGGCGGCGGCAACCGCTGCTGTGGTCAGGGCGAGCAGCTCCGGTGACGTCTCCGGACCGGACAGCACGGTGTCGGATCCGACCACACCAATCGCCGGATCACCGTCGAGCATGGCCTCCCGCAGCTCCGCTGCCGTAGCGAAATCGGTGTATTCGACCCTCGCCTCGCTCCCCAGTTCGATGGCGGCGACGATGCCGGGTCGGGGGGCCGCGACTCCGCCGACGGTGAAGACCTGCTCGTCGTCGCCGCCCAGAGTGGCTGCTGCGGCCAGCCCACCGATCACAACCACCAGTGTGAAGGCCGTGGAGACCTGAAATGCCCGGCTCGCCGCACGCTCCCGTAGCTCACGGATCGCCACCAGATGCACGGAACGCCACCACGTCATTGGCCCACCGCCTCGCGAAAGACCTGGCTCAGCGACGGCGGAGAGAAGGCGAAATGGCGGAGATCGCCGTCGCCGACGGCGCTGGCGAGCACCATCTTCGGGTCGAGGTGCGCCGGCACCCGCAGGGTGAGCGGCGGTCCCGGGTCGACGAGCTGCACGCCATCGATCGACTCGTACCAGTCTCGGTTCGGGTTGTCGGCGTCGATCTCCACGTAACGATGCGGTGAGGCGGTGCGCAGCTCGACCACCAACCCGTCGAGCACGATCGCACCCCGGTGGATCACCACCACCGAGTCGCAGATGTCCTCGACGAGGTCGAGTTGATGGCTGGAGAACACGACCGCGGTCCCCCCGGAGGCTTGGTCGCGCAGCACGTCGGTCATGGATGCCACACCCAGCGGGTCCAGGCCGGAGAAGGGCTCGTCGAGCACGAGCAGTGCGGGCTGATGCACGAGCGCAGCCGCGAGCTGGACCCGCTGCTGGTTGCCGTGGGAGAGATCTTCCAGCCGGTCGCCGGTGCGGTCGCTCAGCCCGAACCGTTCCAACCAGTCGTGGGCCGCCCTCGTGGCTTCCTGTTTCGCCAGCCCGTGGAGCTGGCCGAAGAAGGCGAGTTGCTTGGCGATTCGCATGCGGGGGTACAGCCCCCGCTGTTCCGGCATGTAGCCGAAATCGAGACGCATCGCCGGTGTGATCGGGGCGCCGCCCCAGGTCACGCTCCCCGCATCCGGTCGCACCAACCCGAAGACGGTCCGCATCGCCGTGGTCTTGCCGGCACCGTTGGGTCCGAGAAAGCCGAGGAGCGCTCCCCGCGGCACGCTGAATGATGCACCGTCGAGGGCCTGGATGTCGCCATATCGCTTGGATATGGACTCGAATCGGAGCACGAAGCGAGCCTACCGACTCGAATGGCTCCGTCGAGTGTGCTTGCAAGCTCGATTACGCGGCGATCAAGCACACTCGACGAGCATCACATGCCATACGCTTCCAGCAACCGCAGCCACACCTCGCTCTGGGTGGGGAACGACGGTATTGCGTGCCACAACTGATCGAGGGTGACCCCGCCGACGATGGCGATCGTGGCGGCGTGGAGCATCTCGCCGACACCGGGGCCGACGAACGTTGCCCCGACGATGACCCGCCTCTCGTGGTCGATGACGAGCTGACAGGTGCCGCGAATGCCGCGGCCCAAGGTGGCGGACCCGGCGACGTGGCCGATGTTGTACTGCACCGTGGTGACGTCGATCCCGTGCCCCCGGGCCTGGGCCTCGGTGTAACCAACGGCGGCCACCGCCGGGTTGGTGAACACGACTCTGGGGATGGCGTGCACGTCGCCGTAGGCCGTGACGTTGGTGGTGCGGCCTCCGATGTGGTCACCGGCGATCCGTGCCTGGTACTTGCCCACGTGGGTGAGCAGCGCTCGTCCGTTGACGTCGCCGACGGCATACAGCCAGCCACCGGCGATGTCCTTCACCTGCATGTGCTGATTGACGTCCAGGTACTTGCCGGCTTCGAGCCCGACGCTGCCCAAGCCGATGTCGCCGGTCGCCGGTTGTCTGCCCACCGCCACGAGCAACTCGTCACCTTCGAGGGTGCTGCCGTTCTCCATCGTCGCCGTCACCGGTCCGTCCGCCGCGCGCCGCTCTGCGGCGACCAGTCGCTCCTCGGTATGCACGGCGATGCCCGCCTTCTCGAACGCTTGCGCCAGCTCATCTCCGGCAAACGGCTCCTCGCGAGGGAGCAGCCGCTCCTCGGCCTCGATGATGCTCACGTCGCTGCTTCCGAGGTTCTTGAACGCTTGTGCCATCTCGACACCGATGACACCGCCCCCGAGCACGATCAACCGTTCCGGGATCTCTTTGGCCGTCGTGATGTCCCGGTTGTCCCAGGTGGCGGCCGCGGCGAGACCGGGAATGGGGGGCATCACCGCCCGCGATCCGGTAGCGATGACCACGGCACGGGATGCTTCGTAATCGGTCACCGTGCCGTCGGCTGCGGTCACCTTCACCCGCTTCTCCCCGGCGAGCCGGCCGTGGCCGCGTATCACGTCGAGACCTGCGCCTTCGGCCCATTGCACCTGGCCGGCATCGTCCCAGTTCCCGGAGAGAGCATCCCGGCGCGCCAGTGCGGCGTCCACGTCTAACTCGCCGGTCACTGCGGCAGCGGCCCCGGGCACTCGACCCACCATGTCGAGCGCTTCCCCCGGGCGAAGCAGCGCCTTCGACGGCATGCATCCCCAGTAGGAGCACTCGCCACCGAGTAGCTCGGCTTCGATGATCGCCGTCTTGAGCCCGGTCTGGGCGGCGCGGTCGGCGGCATTCTCCCCGGCGGGTCCGCCTCCTATGACGAGGACGTCGTAGTCACGATTCATGCGCTTCCGTCTCCGTGGTGGGTCGAGTCGTGTGTCGCCGGCACAACATTGTCAGCCACCCGTCACATTCTGCACTGACGGAAATCCGGCTGTCTCTCCGGCCGGGCAGATCAAGACCACCGTTCGTCGTGGACGGTCTCGGTACGAGGACGGCGCCCCCGCGACAGCGAAGAAGACCGACGATCCGTCGCGGGATGCCCGATGGTGACGATGCCGATCGGTTGCATGTGGTCGGGAAGTCCCAGCTCGGTGGCGAGGTCGCCCAGCGCATGACTGCCGAGGAATCCGGCTGCCAGTCCCTCGTCCACGGCCGCCAGCAAGACCAGCATCAGGGAAGCACCGGCGTCGATCCACCAATAGGGCACAGGCCAGTCGGGCGGCCGTCCATCCGGGCTCTTGTCGGGTTCCCGATAGCGCTCCTGGTAGATCTGCTCTGACACTGCGATGACGACGTGGACTGGCGCCCGGGAGATCCACGGATCGAATCCTCCGGCGACATAATCGTCCTCGCCGGCGAGTTCGGCGATGCGACGGCGTCTGGTGGCGTCGGTCACCACCACGAAGGCCACGCCCTGACTGAAACCCGCCGAGGGGCTGCGTAAGGCGCTGTCGAGGATGCGTTCCACGGCGGCCCGGTCGACCGGGTCGTTTCGATAGTTGCGCACCATGCGCCGGCGGCGGACGACATCGCGAAACTCCATGATCAGACGTCGTCGATGGCGGCGAGCACAGACTCGATGGCCTCTTTGCCATCGGCGAACAACATCATCGTGTCCGGCTCGTAGAACAGCGGGTTGTCGATCCCGGCAAATCCTGGCGACAGTGACCGCTTCACCACCACGACGGTGCGGGCCTTGTCGACCTCGAGGATCGGCATTCCGTATATCGGGCTGGTGGCATCATCTCGCGCCGACGGGTTGACCACGTCGTTGGCGCCGATCACGAGCACCACGTCCGTCTGGGTGAACTTCGGATTGGATTGCTCGAGATCGAACAGCTGCTCGTACGGCACGTCGGCTTCGGCGAGGAGCACGTTCATGTGTCCCGGCATCCGACCGGCCACCGGATGGATGGCGTAGCCGACGGCGATGTCCCGCTTTTCGAGCGCCGCAGCGAGATCACGCACGGCGTGCTGCGCCTGGGCTACGGCCAGCCCGTAACCGGGGACGAACAGCACGTTCGACGCATAGGCCAGTGCGATGGCAACGTCGTCGGGAGTGGCTCGATTCACGGGCTTGCCCGCGGTCTCGACGGCAACTGCGCCGCCGCCAAACCCCGAGAAGAGCACGTTGCCCAGCGACCGGTTCATCGCTTCGCCCATCTGCATGGTGAGAATGAGCCCGGCAGCCCCGACGAGTGCCCCGCCGATGATGAGGGCTTGGTTCCCGATCACGAAGCCCGCCATCGAGGCGGCGATCCCGGACAACGAGTTGAGCAGCGAGATGACCACCGGCATGTCGGCACCGCCGATGGGCAGCACCCCGGTGAAGCCAATGATCGAGGCGACGCCCAGCGCCAGCCAGAACGGGAGAGCCTCGCCGCTCACCGCGGCCCACGCCCCGAGGATCGCCGTCGTCGCCGCAAGCGCGACGTTGAGCGCCTGGCCACCGGGAAGTCTCATCGGACGGCCGGCGATGATCCCCTGGAGCTTGCCGAACGCGACGAAGCTGCCGGTGAAGGTCACGACTCCAATCACCAGCGAGAGGACCACTGTGACGGCGGTCTCGGTGGCGAAGCCGCCGCCGGTACGGTCCAGTTCGTAGACGGCGACCAGTGCCGAGGCGGCGCCACCAAACCCATTGAATGCCGCGACCAGCTGCGGCATGGCGGTCATCTGCACTCGCAGAGCGAGCGCGGCCCCGATGGCGGCACCCACGGCGATCCCCGCTGCGATGACTCGCCAGCTCACGACCTCGAGCTCGACCAGCGTGACGACCGTGGCGAGGAACATACCGGCGGCGGCCACCGCATTGCCTTTCCGGGCTGTGCGCGGTCCGGAAAGCTGTTTGAGACCGACGATGAACGCGACGGCGGCGACGAGATAGAGGAGCTCGGTCATCGAGGCCGGCTCGGCCTTTTCCTGAACATCTCGAGCATCCGGTCGGTCACCAGAAAACCGCCGACCACGTTGATGGTCGCCGCCACCACGGCGAAGAAGGCGAGCGCCGTGGCAAACCTGCCCTCGGCGAGACCGGCCGCGATGACGGCCCCGACGATGGTGATGCCGGATATCGCGTTGGCACCGGACATGAGAGGGGTGTGTAGGGTCGGCGGCACCTTGGATATGACTTCGAGGCCCACGAAGCCGGCAAGGACGAACACCACGATGCCGGCGATGAACTCGGGGCTCACGACGCTGCCTCTGAGTTTGCGGTCCGGTTCGCTTCGAGCAGCTCCCGTGAGCGCGGATGGAGCACCTCGCCGTCGAGCACCACTGTGGCCTCTCCCAGGATCTCGTCCTCGGGGTCGATCACGAAGTGGTCGTCGGTGCGACCCCGTTCGAGCATGGCGATCATGTTGCGAGCCAGCATGCGTGATGCGTCCCTCGCATACTGGCTCGCCAGGTTGGTGGGCCCGAGAAGGCGTACCCCCCCGACCGCCACGGTTTCGTCCGGTCGAGATCCGGCCACGTTGCCCCCTGTCGCGGCGGCGAGGTCGATGATCACCGAACCAGGTCGCATCGTCGACACCATCTCTGCGGTGACGAGGAGGGGGGCGGGCCGACCCGGGATCTGCGCCGTGGTGACGATGAGATCGGCGGCGGCAACGTGCTCGGTGAGCGCAGCATGCTGGGCCGCTTGGGCGCTCTCATCCACCTCAACTGCATAGCCACCGGCATCGGCGGCGACGGTCACCGCATCGACGAACCTCGCCCCGAGACTCTCCACCTGCTCCTTCGTCTCCGGACGGACGTCGTACGCGTACACCGAGGCACCGAGGCGTTTTGCGGTGGCGATCGCCTGCAGACCGGCAACCCCGACCCCGAGCACCAGCACTCGTGCCGGGGGAATGGTCCCGGCTGCGGTGACCATCATGGGGAACAGCCGCGGTGACTCCATCGAGCCGAGGATCACTGCGGCGTAGCCGGCGATGTTGGCCTGCGACGACAACGCATCCATCGCCTGGGCGAGCGTGGTGCGGGGAATAGCCTCCAGGGCGACTCCCGTGAGCCGAGCAACACACAGTCCGCCGATCGTGTCCACGTCGACGAAGGGGTCGAGGAACCCGGCGACGATCGTGCCCGGAGCGAGCTCACTCAGCTGGTGCGGACTGGGCGGTCGCACGACGAGCACGAGGTCGGCACGCCACGCTTCCTCGCCCACCGTGGCTCCGGCGTCGCGGAAGTGCTGGTCGGGGATGCCGGATGGCTCGCCGATCCCGGGGCTCACCACGACGTTCCAGCCCCATTCCGTCATTGTGGCCACCGTATCGGGCACGACCGGGGTGCGACGCTCGGTGTCGGTGTGTTGGTGGGGGACGCCGACCTGCATGGCCGGCACGGTACCAGCGGTGTCGCCCCCGCACGCTCGGTGCGGTATCGTCGGGTCATTGGTGGAATGGGCCGGATGATCATGAGCGGGCACGAATCCATGGAGACGGATGAGTCCCTGCAGAGGTTCGTTGCTGGAGCCGCCGAAGTCGTGTCCCGGGTGACGGCGGCGCTCGATCGCAGCGTTTTGGAACACGGCGAGATCGCAGCGGCGAAAACCCTTCTCAACGAGGCGTTGGCGGTCGTTACATCGCCCCACGTGCCGGCAGCCGAACAACTCCTCGTACTGCGTTCCGCCCTGGTACGCACCCGCACGACCTGGCAACGACTACAACGACTCGACGAGAGTGGAGACGCCGCGGCGGCGCATCGCATCCTGGCCCAGGCCAAGACGATCGCGATCGAGGCGACGTGACGGGCTGTCGCGCCGGATGGAGCGCAAGAGGAGAGTTGGCGGCGGCCACAAACGACATCCGTGAGGGGGAAAGGCAGACAATCGTCCTGCGGCCACCGCCGGGAGACTCAGGTGGTGGTACGGAACCCCCTTCGTCTCGGGACTCTGACCCGCACTTGGCGGGAGAGTTCCGCGATTTCTCGTACGATTTCTGGAAACTTCCGGAGATGGCGTGGGTCTGACCCATAGACAGGCGTGGTCCGAGCTCAGTGACGCCGAGCTCGTAGCGGTCGTTGCACAAGATTCATCGGCGTTCGGCGAGCTCGTGCGACGCCACCAGGACTTCGTTTTTGGAGCAGCGCTGCGCGTGGTACGCAACCCGACATTGGCCGAGGACGTGGCCCAAGAGGCCTTTGTTCGGGCGTACAAGGCACTCCCGGAGTTTCGCCAGGAGTCCCAGGTTCGGTCCTGGCTCTACCGCATCGCAACCAACCTCGCCCTGAATGCGGTGACTCGGAAGCGGGAGTTCGCCCACGACGACGTACCGGTCTCCACGACGGCACCGAGCGCCGAGCGCTCCGCAGAGCGCGTCTTGCTGGGGGAAAAGCTCGGCGAGGCGATGAACGACTTGCCGGAAAACCTGCGTGAACCGCTCATCTTGCGGGAAATAAAGGGTATGTCGTACCAAGAGATCGCCAACGAGATGTCGCTGCCGCTGAATACGGTGCGCACCCGGATCCTGCGGGCGCGGCGAGCCCTGCGTGACGAGATGGAGGCGTGGCGATGAGATCGTGTGGCATCACCGACGAGCGTCTCTTCGACTTCGCCGACGGGATTCAGGACGAAGCGCTCGAACAGCACGTCGCCGGCTGTGATGAGTGCCAAGCCTTCCTCGCCGACTTGTGGATCGGGGAGGCGCCCCACGACCTCAGCGCTCCGGTGATGCGCATCGTTCGGTTCGACGAGTTCTTGGTGGCGGCAGCGAAGCTCGGTGTCGATGTCGCCGGCGCCATGGGCAGGGCGGTCATCCAAATGGGACCGAGTGCCGACCCGAGTTGAGCGCCCGGTGGTGTCGCTTCCCGGGGCTATCGGTCGACTCGCCGTGACCCGGATCGCCGCAGCCGGTGACTCGCACCCGGCGTCTGGGAAATCTACGCTTGCGCCCCGGCGACGAGAGGAGGGACCCCGGTGACGATGGATCGGCTCATCACTGCCGGTGTGGTCGTTGCAGTTGCGCTCGTGGTCTGGGTGGTGGGCCGCATCGTGAAGAAGCGACTGCCCGAGCGGTGGGGTGAGCTGGTCGGGCAGCTGGTTCCGGTCCTGGTCACCGCCATCGTGGTCGTGGGGGCGCTCGTGGTGATCGACCCCGAGCAGGCGGACCGGTTGCTCGAGTCGACGATCAGCTCGGTGCCCCGCGTCCTCATCGCCGTCATCGTGTTCATCCTCGCCAGGGCTCTCGGCAGGATCGTCGGTCTCTTCATGGAGACCGCTTTGCGGCAGGTCTCCGCCGTGATCGCCGGGCGTGCCCGGCTGCTGGCGTCGAGCGTGATCACCGGGATTGGTCTCATCATCGCCATGCAGCAGCTGGGGATCTCCACCGACATCATCCTCGTCCTGGTCGCAGCCATTGCTTTCGGCACCGCGCTCACCGTGGCACTCGGCGTGGGGCTCGGGTCGGTCCCGGTCGCCAAGCAAGTGGCCGCAGGCCGGCACGTGGCCTCTCGTTATGCGCTGGGCGACAGAGTCCGCATCGGCGACGTCGAAGGCGTGCTCGCCGATATCGGCCTCGTGTCCAGCCGGCTCGATCTCGGCGAAGGCCGGTTCATGGACATCCCCAACACGGAGTTCGTCGCCCGGGATGTGGGCGTCGGCTGACGCCGCCCCGGGCCGGCCCGCTCAGGCGTTGTAGGTGCCCGCTGCGGTGGTGCCCCCCGTCCCCGTCCAGTTGGTGTGGTGAAACTCGCCGCGCTGTCCGTCCGCTCGCTCATAGGTGTGGGCGCCGAAGTAGTCGCGCTGTGCCTGGATGAGATTGGCGGGCAGTCGAGCCGAGCGGTACGAGTCATAGAACGCCAGCGCCGCGCTGTACGCCGGCACCGGGATCCCGGCCGAGACGGCTCGCACCACCGTACGCCGCCACCCCGGCTCTGCAGCTGCGATCTCTCCGGCGAAGAAGCCGTCGAGCAGCAAGCTGGGAAGATCGGGGCGGCGCCGGAAGGCCTGCATGATCTCGCCGAGGAACCGGGAGCGGATGACACAGCCGGCGCGCCACAGCGAGGCGACCCCGGCGTTGTCGATGTGCCAGCCGTACTCGGCAGAAGCGGCGTCGATCAACATGAAACCCTGGGCGTAGGACACGATTTTCGACGCATAGAGAGCGTCGAACAGATCGGCAGTGACGTCGTCGGGCGGGGCATCGATTGTGCTGGGCGGCGAGCCGAGGATGGCGGCTGCTCGACTGCGCTGGTCCACGAGAGCGGAGACGATCCTGGCGTACACCGCCTCGGCGACGAGCGACACCGGCATCCCCAGGTCCATGGACGAGATGACGGTCCACTTGCCGGTGCCCTTCTGTCCCGCGGCATCGAGGATGTTGTCGAGCAGCGGGGTACCGTCGGTGTCGGCGTGAGCCAGGATGTCGCCGGTTATCTCGACGAGAAACGACTCCAGCTTTCCCTCGTTCCAGCGCCGGAAAAGGGGTGCGATGTCGAATGTCGCCATGCCCAGTCCACGGTGCAGCAGGTCATAGGCCTCGGCGATGACCTGCATGTCGCCATACTCGATGCCGTTGTGGACCATCTTGACGTAGTGGCCGGCCCCGCCGGAGCCGACCCAGTCACAGCACGGCACACCGTCGTCGGCTTTGGCGGCGATGGCTTGGAGCATCTCTTTCACGTGAGGCCACGCTTGCGGTGATCCGCCCGGCATGATCGATGGACCGTAGCGGGCACCTTCTTCGCCACCCGAGATCCCGGCGCCGACGAAGTGGATGCCGTGCCCGGCGAGCTGCTCGGTGCGCCGGGCAGTGTCGGTGAACTGGGAGTTGCCGCCGTCGATGACGATGTCGCCCGTTTCGAGATGAGGGAGAAGCTCCGCGATGACCGCATCCACAGGATCGCCGGCACGCACCATGGTCAGGATTCGACGTGGTTTGACGAGCGAGTCGATCAGCTCCTCGACCGATGCGGTGCCGATGACATCGGTACCGGCGGCGTCGCCTGCCATGAACTCGTCGACCCGTTCGGTGGTTCGGTTGTATGCGGCAACCCGATAGTCGTGGTCATCGAAGTTGAGAATCAGGTTGCGTCCCATGACCGCCAGCCCGATCACGCCGACATCGGCGAGCTGTCTCCCGGTTCCTTCGCTCATCGTGTCACCCTATCCCCCGAACGCGGGCATCGTCGGTGCGCACAGCCACGCCTCGAACAGCGGGTCGAGGTGGTTCCGGTCCGCAGCGTCAGCTAGGCAACGACGAGGACAGCGGCGAGGCGGCGGAGCACCGGCGCCACGCTACCAACCGTTGCGGGCTACACCGGAGTGCCTCAGCAGGCTCGCGCAGCAAAAACCCCGCTCGTCATACAAGTTGGATCATGTGCTCCAAATCGCCGAAAGTGGTTGTAACATGCAATCACATCGAGGCGGCGGGTTTGAGAAGATCGTGATCGCCGTGGCGGTGGCTATCCCCCCAAAGCCATCGCCACGGCCATTCCCATCTCGATCGTGGAGACCGACGGTCCACCCGCGGCGATGTCCGCAGTGCGCAACCCTGCATCGAGCACGCTGTCGACCGCGACTTCGATGGCTCGGGCTGCATCCTCCAAACCGAGGGAATGGCGCACGGCCATGGCCGCCGCCAGGATCGCCGCCAGCGGGTTGGCGATGCCCCGTCCGGCGATGTCCGGCGCCGAGCCGTGGATCGGCTCGTACAGACCGGGACCATCATCACCGAGCGAGGCAGACGGGAGCATCCCCATGGAACCGGGCAACATCGATGCTTCGTCGGTGAGGATGTCGCCGAACATGTTGCCCGTGACCACCACGTCGAAGCTCGCCGGGCGGGCGATGAGATGCATCGCCATCGCATCGACGAGCACCACGTCGTAGTCGACGTCCGGGAACTCCTCCGCCATCACCTCGGCCGCCACCCGCCGCCACAGCCGGGAGACCTCGAGCACGTTGGCTTTGTCCACCGACGTCAGGTGGTTCCTCCGCTTACGCGCCGCCGCCGCAGCCAGACGCACGATCCGCCGGATCTCGGCGGCGCTGTATTCCATGACCGATCGTGCCGACAGCCCGTCCTTCGCCAGCGTGTGCTCGCCGAAGTAGATCCCCCCGGTGAGCTCGCGAAAGAACAGGATGTCGACGTCTGCGATCAGCTCGGGTCGGAGCGGGGAGGCGCCGGCCAGCTGGGGCTGGGGGCGGATGGGGCGCAGGTTGGCGAACAGGCCCAACTCCTTGCGGATGGCGAGCAACCCGGCCTCGGGGCGAGTCTTCGCCGTCGGGTCGTCCCATTTCGGCCCACCGACTGCTCCGAGCAAGATGGCGTCCGCGGTGCGGCAAGCCTCCAACGTCTGTTGGGGCAGCGGGTCGCCGAACTCGTCGATGGCGATCCCACCCATTGGCCGTTCCTCGAAGATGAATGAGTGCCCAAATCGCTGTGCTGCCGTCTCCAAGACGCGGCGCGCTTCGGTGACCACCTCGGGACCGATGCCATCTCCGGGCAGCACGACGAAATGGGCGTCCATCTACTCGGCCCCGGGCTCCGCGGCCAGAGCGTGTGCACTGAAGGCGGCCTTGTTGAGGGCCACGACAAAGGCACGGGCCGAACCCTCGACGACGTCGGTCGAGACGCTGCGCCCGGAGTACGTGTTGGAACCCACCTGCACGATGACGCTTACCTCGGCCATCGCATCGGCGCCGCTGCTGAGCGGGCTCACCCGGTAGTCCACCAGCTCGGCCGCCATGTTGAACGCATCTTGGAGTGCGACGAAGGCGGCGTTGACCATGCCATCACCGTCGGCGGTGATCTCGAACTCTTCGTCGCCACGACGTACCCGCACCGTGGCGACCGGTGTCTCCTCGTTGCCGCCCGATACCCGAATGGCGACGAGATGGAGCTCCTCCTCACCGGTACCGGTCTCGTTGGCGACGATGGCGCGCAACCCGTCCTCGCCGATCTCGCCCTTGCGATCGGCCAGCTCCTTAAACCGCTTGAACGCTCTGGCGAAATCCGTGTCTTCCAGCTTGATGCCGAGCTTGTCGAGTGCATTGGAGAACGCGGCGCGCCCGGAGTGCTTGCCGAGCACGATCTGGCTGGTATGGCCGACCGAAGACGGGTCCATGATCTCGTATGTCTCCCGATTGCGCAGCACACCGTGCTGATGGATGCCGGATTCATGGGCAAAGGCGTTGCGGCCGACTACGGCCTTGTTGAACTGAATCGGATAGCCGGTGAGACGCGACACCAGACGCGAGGTCTCGAAGATCTCGGTGGTGTCGGCTCCCACCTCGACGCCGAAGTAGTCCTGCCTGGTCTTCACCGCCATGATGATCTCTTCGGTGGACGTGTTGCCGGCGCGCTCGCCGATCCCGTTGATCGCACCCTCGATCTGGCGCGCCCCGGCATGGATCGCGGACAGCGAGTTGGCCACCGCCAGTCCGAGGTCGTTGTGGCAGTGGGTCGACACGATCACGTCCTCGTTGCCCTCACGGACGTCGTCGTACACCTTGGTGAGCAGCTCGACGAAGTCCGCAGGGACCGCATAGCCCACCGTATCGGGGATGTTGATCGTCGTTGCCCCGGCCGCCACCGCGGCGCGGCAGCACTCGATCACGAACGAAGGGTCGGACCGCGTGGCATCTTGGGGGGAGAACTCGATATCGTCGGTATAGCGCTTCGCTCGGGCTACGCCCTCCTTGACTGCCGAAAGCACCTGCTCGGGCGTCATACGCAGCATCGAGTCCATGTGGATCGGGGATGTGGAGATGAAGACGTGGATGCGGTTTCGTTCGGCGGCGGCGACGGCATCGGCGGCCCGGTCGATGTCGTCGATCACGGTGCGTGCCAGGCTGGCGATGACGGGTCCTTTGACTTCGGTGGCGATCCGGCGTACCGCTTCGAAGTCGCCCGGTGAGGAGGCGGCGAATCCGGCCTCGATGACGTCCACCTTCAGCTTGGCGAGTTGAGCGGCGATCGCCACTTTGTCGTCGGGCGACAGGGCGATCCCGGGCGCCTGTTCTCCGTCGCGCAGGGTGGTGTCCAAGATGATGAGTCGGTCGTTGCTCATGGCTGCTCCATGGTGAGGAAAGGAAAGGGGACGGTGGGACGTGCCGGGTCGAGACGAACTCGCCCGGCTACGTAAGGAGCAGACCGGTCGATGCGATTGGGCTCGCGGTGCGAGACGAGGCGATGGTGACGGCGCTGTCCATGAGGCGGGTCATCGTAGCGACGGCCGTGGGGGTGTGCATCACTCAGGCGGAGCGCAGCTTGGACAGGTGCTCACCGCTCTTTGCGTCCTTGGGCAATGCGATGCGGCCGCTCTTGGCGAGGGAGATGATGCCGTAGGTGCGCATCACCTCCAGGAAGTCGGCGAGCTGCTCCGGGGTGCCTGCCAGCTCGAAGGTCAGCGTGCCGGCACCGACGTCGACCGGCTCGGCGTGGAAAGCGGAGGCGACGTCCATGATCTCCGGACGGCGCTTCGGTTCGGCGCTGACTCGCACCATCATGATCTCACGCTCGATCCGCTCTCCCTCGGCCAGCTCGGTGACTTTCACCACGTGGACCAGCTTGTAGAGCTGCTTGATGATCTGTTCGAGGTCGGGTGCATCGACGACGAGTGTCATTCGCGACAACGTGGGGTCTGCGGTGGGTCCCACTGCAAGCGAGTGGATGTTGAAACCACGCCGGGCGAACATCGAGGCCACCCGTGCCAGCACACCCGGCTGGTTTTCCACCTGGACCGAGACGACGTGATTCATGCCAGGTCCTCGACACGCTCGATCACCCTGTCATTGGATCCGCCGGCCGGAACCATCGGGAAGACCATCGCCTCGGGGTCGCAGCGAAACTCCATGACCACCGGTCGGTCGTTGACGGCAAGCGCCTTCTCGATCGTCGGGGAAACGTCGCTCGGGTCGGTCGCCCGCAGCCCGACACAGCCCATGGCTTCGGCGAGACGCACGTAATCCGGGGTGTGATCCGTGAGATCGATCGCCGAGTAGCGCTCGTTGTAGAACAGCCGCTGCCACTGCTTCACCATGCCGAGGCTGTGGTTGTTCATGAGAGCGACTTTGACGGGGATGCCCTCGACCGCGGCGGTGATCAGCTCCTGGAACGTCATCTGGAAGCAGCCATCACCGTCGATGGCGACGACCGTGGCGTCGGGTGCTCCGGCCTTGGCGCCGACCGCCGCCGGAACCGCATAGCCCATGGTGCCGAGACCACCTGAGTTGATCCAGGTGTTGGGACGTTCGAAGCCCCAATACTGCGACGCCCACATCTGGTGCTGGCCGACACCGGCGACGACGATGGCATCCCCACCGGTGAGCCGGTGCAGCTCCTGGATCACGTATTGCTGCTGGATCGGTCCATCGGGGTCCTGGTCGTAGTGCAACGGATGCTCCCGTTGCCAGGTGGTGAGCGTCTCGAACCAGTCCCTGCGCTCCGGGGCTGCTTCCCCCTCGAGGTGCTTCTCCATGGCCTCGATGAGCTGTTGGGTCACCAGCTTGGCGTCACCGACGATGGGCACCTCTGCGTTGCGCACCTTGCCGATCTCTGCAGGATCGACATCGACGTGGACGATCTCGGCGAGGGGAGCGAACGCCGCTACGTCACCGGTCACCCGGTCGTCGAATCGTGCGCCGACGGCGATGAGGAGGTCGCTGCGCTGCATCGCCGTCGTTGCCGTGTAGTTGCCGTGCATACCCGGCATGCCGAGCGCCAGAGGGTGCGAGTCGGGAATGGCGCCGCGGCCCATGAGTGTGGTCACGGTGGGGAGGTTGGCCAGCTCGGCGAAACGGCGCAGCTCGTTGCCCCCACCAGCCCGGATGACGCCGCCACCCACGTACAGCACCGGTCGCTCGCTCATGTGGATCAACCTCACCGCCGCCTTGACCTGCTTCGGATGACCCTTGGTGCGCGGCTTGTAGCCACGCAGGTTTATCTCCCCAGCCCGGTGCCAGGTCATGGTTGCGTTGAGCACGTCTTTGGGGATGTCGACGAGCACCGGACCGGGCCGACCGGTGGCGGCGAGGTGGAATGCCTCACGAATGATGTCTGGGATGCGATCGGCGTCGGTGACGAGGTAGTTGTGCTTCGTCGCCGGCATGGAGATACCCCAGGTGTGCGCTTCCTGAAAGGCATCCATCCCTATGGCATGACTGGCCACCTGACCCGTGATCGCCACGACCGGAATGGAGTCCATGAACGCATCTTGGAGCGGGGTGATCAGGTTGGTGGCGCCCGGACCGGACGTGGCCATGGCGACACCCACCCGGCCCGTGGCGTGCGCATAGCCGGATGCCATGTGTCCGGCTCCCTGCTCGTGCCGGGCGAGGACGTGACGGATGGAACTGTCGAGCAGCGGGTCGTACGCCGGCAGGATCGCGCCACCGGGTACCCCGAACATGACTTCGACGCCTTCGAGCTCGAGCGCTCGGAAGAGGGCTTGCGCTCCGGTGAGCGTGTCTTTCATGTCGGGCTCCTGGGTGGGCTGGGTCTGGTCGGATTCGTTTTTGACTGGACTGTGGAAACTGGACTGGTTCGGGTCATGAAAAAACCCTCCGGCCGGAGGGTTGGACGCACGGCGACGGGACGTCGCTATGCGCCGTGAAGAATGAGTACGAGGTCGATTTCCTGCCGCTGCATCGCCCTTGAGTATCGCATTCTGGTGGTGAGTGTCAAGATTGGGGACCAACCGGTGGCTCGGTTGCGACGCTGCGACAATGGTGCGCATGGCCGGACGGGACGATCCACTCAACGAGGTGTTGCACGCTGCCTGGGAACAGTTGCAGCGGCTCGATGCCGATCTGATCCCACATCGTCTCGACAAGGTCGCAGACCATACCGGAAAGCGACTGACTCCGCCCCTCGCAAAGCTCCTGCTCGACGAGCTGGAGAAGAACGAATGGCTGCGTTCCACGCTCGCCGCCCATCTCTCCACGGACGCTTCGGAGACGCTCCGGGCGTTTCTGGAGCGGTCTCCCGGGTGGTGGCAGGAGATGATCCCGCAGCGGGGCGAGGCAACCCGCGACCGGGACGGGAAGCTCGAGAAGCAGGTCGAGCGCATTCGCGGGGAGCGCGACGAGGCGAAGCGACGGGTCAAGGAGCTGCGCCGGCAGAACGAGGAGCTTGCAGTCGTGATACGTGAGGAGCGGCGGCGCAAGAGCCTGGATCCGGATACCGCTGCCTCCGAGGAGGTGGAGGGCTTGCGGCTGCGGGTACGCGAGCTCGAAGCAGAGTCGGCCAAGCTGCGGAGGGAGGCAGCCAGACTCGAGGAACGGATCGATGATCTGCGCAGAAGACGTCGCGAGAGGCTCGTCGAGTCCGAGGCGGCGGCGAGATCGGCGGAGCGCGATTTCGGCCGGACAAGTGCCGCGGCTCTGGGACGCCGGCTTGATCTGGAATTCGCCGCCTTGGCCAACACGGCGGCTGCAGCGGATGTGGGGGACGAAGGCGAGACCATCCCCGTGCCGGGTGAGCCCGCATCACTCCGGGTTCCTGAGGGCATTGCCCCCGACGGCGGCGACGCCGTCGACTGGGTGCTGTCGCAACCGCAGGCGGTGTCCGTGATCGTGGATGGCTACAACCTGACCTTTCTGCTGGATCCGGCCGACTTCAAAACGGGCACGGCCCGCCGGGCGCTGGTGGGCCGCCTCGCCGGGCTGCGACGACGCCTACCGGACAACTCGACGGTGGAGGTGGTGTTCGATTCCGCCGACGGGATTGACACGGACCCCTTCACGACGCCGGCCGGGGTGGTGGTCCGATATACCGCAACCGGTGTGATCGCCGACGACGACATCGTTGCTGCCGTTGCGGGCAGCTCTCTGCCTGCGATCGTGATCAGCAACGATCGTGAGTTACGGCTGCGCAGCGAAGAGGCCGGGGGACTGCCGTTGTGGGGGGATGCGCTGGTGCGCTGGCTGGAGCGCTGACAGTCACCCGTTCGGTCACGCCACCTCGGCGAGCGTCTCCAACGTGTGGCGATCCGGAGCGGATACGTTGAGGGTGGTCACTCCCGCCTCCCGCCAAACGTCCAGCCGGTCGCGCAGCTCGGCCTTGGTTCCGATGAGGTTGAGCTCATCGACCAGAGCATCGGGCACGGCCGCCGTGGCCGCACGGCGCTCGCCGGCGAGGTAGAGATCCTTGACTTGCGCCGCCGCCTCCGCATAGCCATAGCGGGACACGAGATCGTTGTAGAAGTTGCGGCCCTTGGCGCCCATGCCGCCGATGTACATGGCGATTCCCGGCTTCAGCCTGTCCCTGGCTCGCTGGGGCTCGTCGGTGACCACGGCGCTGACCGCCGGCACGGTGTCGAACCGATCGGCCTTGCCGTCCTCGGCGGAGCGGCCGAAACCCTCGGCGAGAGCGGGACCGAACACCTCGGCCGCCTTGTATGGGGAGTACAACACGGGCAGCCAGCCATCGGCTATCTCGGCGGTGAGAGCGACGTTCTTCGGCCCCAGCGCCGCGATGTAGATGGGTATCGGATGGGCCGGTCGGGTCATCAACTTGAGTGGCTTGCCCAACCCGGTGCTGCCCGGCCCGGTGTACGGGATCTGGTAGTGCTCGCCTGCGTGCACCAGCGGGGCGGTCCGTGCGAGCGCTCGGCGAACGATGGCGACGTACTCCCGCGTCTTGCCGAGCGGTTTCCCGTAGGGCTGTCCATGCCAGCCCTCGACGACTTGTGGCCCACTCAGACCGAGCCCGAGGAGGAATCTGCCAGACGACAGGTCGCTGAGGGTGGCCGCCGTCATCGCGGTCATCGCGGGTGTGCGGGCCGGCATCTGCAATATGCCCGACCCGACCTTGATCGTATTGGTTCGAGCTGCGACATACGCCAGGACGGTCACCGCATCCGACCCCCAGGCCTCTGCGGCCCACACCGAGTCGTAGCCGAGTTTCTCGGCGGCGAGCACGAGATCCAGGTCGAGACCGGCGTCCCCACCCCAATATCCGATGTTGATCGCCAGCCGCATCCGTCGTCCCGTCTCTCCTGCGGTGCGGCGGACGTTACCAAGGGGAGGGTGCTCCTCATCGCAAACGATCCTCGACGCGGGCACCGCATTTCTTGTCACACCCGGTCGATACGGTGCCCGCAGCACGGCCGAAAGGAGTGACGGATGTTGATCGACTGCGACACCTGTGCGATGCAGCACACCTCGGCGTGTGACGAATGCATCGTCACCGTCTTGCTCGAAGGAGCAACCGACACTCCACCGCCGGTGCGGGTCGACCTCGATCCTGCCGAGACTCGAGCGCTGGAGAATCTCGCCGAGGCCGGTCTGGTGGCGCCGCTGCGTCTGGTCCCACGTCACGCCGACCCGGACGCCGCCACCGGCTGATCGCAGCCGTGCCCGACGAGTTTGGGGGGCGTCGGGCGGCTGCGATGGCTTCCACCCGGCCTCACGTGCCCCATGTCGAGTGCCCGACCTCGGGCGCCCGCCTCGACTTACCCGGCCTCGGGTGTTCCGCCACGGGTGGAGGCCCTAGCCTCGTGCGGAGGAGGAAGCTGTGACCCCTCGAACCGGTGAAGCGCATGAAGGTCTCACGGCACGCATCGGTGCTGCGCTGGATGCGGCCGGTGCGGTGGCGTGGGGTGTGACCGGGCCCGAGACATTCGAGGGGGTCCGCACCACCATCAAGAATCGCAAGGGTGACGGGTCGTCGGCGGGGCTCACCTTTACGTATCTCGACCCGGAGACCGCAACCGACGTGTCCAGATCGCTTCCCTGGGCACGGTCACTCGTGGTAGCCGCGTGGAGCTATCTCCCCGATGCCGGCCGTCCGGGGCCGGCTCGACCAGGGACCGGCCGGGTCGCCCGATTCGCCACCGAAGACCATTACCGGCATCTCCGCACCGCGCT
>JBFISM010000060.1:0-19852 GCA_041608535.1 Acidimicrobiia bacterium | reverse complement strand
GCGATCCACCACGCGGGCACGCCGTGACCCGATGCGGCGGTCTCGGTGACAGGCATGTCGAAGCGACGCGGCAAGGTTATGGCAAGTCCGCGAACAGGCGTCCGCCGAGATGGCGCTAGCCGGCGTGTCTGACCTGCTGCAACTTCCGCTCAACCTCGCCGAGAGCCTTGTTCGAGGAAGCCGGGTCGAGGATCACCAATTCGGCTTCGAACATGAGCGGAAGGAAACCAATGGTCTCACCGCCACCAAGCGGCACCGTGGCGTCCCAAGGCACCGCTCCACTGGCGAAGTGAAGCCACGCAAGCAGGAGTTCCGCCCGGGCGCGGGCACGGCGGTCGCTCCCGGTGGGTGACAGGACTTCGTGGGCCTCGCTCGCATTGCTGATCGCCACGGCCTCCGAGAACACCGATGAGACGGCCTCCACGACATCGAGGTAACCATCGCTCAAGGCTGGATCGATGTGCGGACGACCGGCACCGCTGAACTGGTGCTTCCACCACCCCAGTCCGTTGGCCGAAACGGCGTTTCCAATGACGACCAGCGCCGCATTTGCCGCCACCGACCCGCCGTCGTCGTCCACGACGATCACGGTCACCACCACCGCACCGGGGAGGACAAAGGTGAACGTTGCATCATCGGTCGCCGCGAACGGGAAAAGGCCAAGCGGGCTGGGGAATGGATCGGGCCCCACACCGTCGTTGAAATACGTGGCGACACGCCCGAAGCTCCACGTGAACGTGAGGTCGTCCGACCCGGGATCGGTAGAGGTGGCCGAGAAGGCGGCGTCCTCGCCGATCACGGCGATCGAATACGTCCCTCCGGGGAAGACGATCGGGGCTCCTGCGCCGAGAACAACGGTCGGGTCGACATTGTCGATGGTGACCGAGGTCTGGTCACAAACCTCGACATCGTCGTCGGCTACGCAGACTTCCACGCTGAATACGCCGTTGTCCCCGTAGACGTGCGTTCCGGAGAAGTTCAGGGTGGCATCGGGACGGTTCTGCTCGGCAAGCCCCGGCATTGCCTCCACGGGCGAACCGTCGCCCCAGTCGACGGTGGCCGTGAGCACATCGAGGAAGCCTGGGTCGCTGGCGAGACCGCTCACGGTGATGCCGACGCCCTCGTCATCGGGCCCGCTGTTCCCCAGCGTCACAATGACGGGGGCCACGTTGGTCACCGTGACCGTCGAGCAGTCCTCGTCGGAATCGCCGATCGAGTCACTCACACGAACGCAAACCGGGAAGCTCCCGTCCTGACCCACGTCGGAGAAGAGCGGCGTTGGTCCTGTGGCGTCGTCGAAGAGTCCGTCGCCGTCGAAGTCCCACTCGAAGACGAACGGCGTGTCGTTCTCCGTGTCTGTTGCGTTTGCGTTCAATGCAACGTCGCTGCCTTCCGACGTCACATACGGTCCACCGGCACTGGCGACGGGCGGATCATTGACCACCGTGAAGAAGACGTCGAGGTCGGTTGACGGCGGGAACACGCCCGGCGGACTGATCTGCGACGTCCACGCGGCATAGTGATGGTTCGCCCGACATGCGCTGTTGTTCTCGTTGTAGTCGCCGTAGTCCGGCGTGCCCGGAGGGTTGATGATCGGCCAGGTCACGTCCGAGACCTGCTGGCTGGCCGATACGGTCGCTCCGTTGTTCGTGATGGTGGCAGCGCGGATCTGGTGGTTGGGCAGCGCCCGAGCATCGGTCCACGACGCATAGATCGCATTGCTGACGGGGTCGATGCATGTCATGACGAAGTACTGCGGCGTCCCATCACCCGGGTTGTCATTGATGGTGACCGGTGTGCAGGTGCCCGCCGGGAACAGGCACGTTGCCAGGAACACGTCACGGTCGCCACTTCCTTGTGTGCTATCGGCCGAGTAGCTCACAAAGACGCGGTTGCTGTTGGTTGGATCCACGATGACATCCGGCTGCACGAACTCCCGGTCGATGCCAGAGGCGGCGAAGGTCAGGTTGTCCGCTACAACGGTCGGACCCGTGAAGGCCGGTGTGTTTCCCGCTCCGGGGCACGTCGTGCCGGTGGACCGCCATAGGATCACCCGCGTCGTGTTGGGGTTCGTTCCGATTCCCATCCCCGCGACATATGTGCGGCCGTCGGACCCAACACCAATGTGCGCCGTGTCGGTGAACTGCGGCCAGACGAGTGGGTTGCTCCATGTCGCACCACCATCGTTCGAGCACACGATCTCGCCCTGCACCGTGCCCCCGCCGCCCGTCTGAGGACAGTTGACACCTGTGGTGAAGTGCCTCGTCGTCACATAGAGGTTGGGACCGGGGTTGGCGCGGTCGATCCCGATGTGCGGCTGATCGGGGAACTGACCGCTGCCCGGTGCGTACGAGAACGGCGAGCTGACGATGTTGCCGAACGTCGCACCACCGTTGTTGGAGATGTGAAGAGAATTTGTGCAGTTGCCGGCGGCGGGTGTGTTGGCGCCATCGTCGCGATAGAGCTGAATGAGGTAGAAGCTGTTCGCCGCGTCGCCTACCACGGATGGGTCGCAGCAGGGGTTGCTCCCAGCCGGTGTGGGTGCGCTGAACTCGGCGCCGAAGGTCTGGCCTCCGTTCTGCGAGGAGGTGATGCCGAGACCTTGGGGCCCGCCGTTGTAGGCGAGCACGATGTTCTGCCCGCCGGCAGTCGCCGCCATCGAGATCTCCGCTTGGGTGCCCGCCGAATTCGTGGTGCGCACATCCGGCCCGGCGACCGCTTCCAACACCTCGAGTGCATCCTGCGTCGACGGCAGCTGCGGGGGGACGTCGCCGGGCTCAGCTCCCAAGCTCGAAGAGCTCAGCGGGGCGATGGCCTCGTGTGGACCCAGACCGGCAGGTTGCTCGAAGAGCGTGATGAACTCGGGTTCATCCTCGGCGTCCTGCGCCGCGGCCATCGGCGTGTCCGACGGGAAAGTGGTCGCCGCCAAAACGGCAACGCATGTCAACAGGGACTTCGACAGACTCGAACGCATCATGGAACACCGACTCTCCCAGGCGCCGCTGATACGAGCGCTTCCCTGCCGAACATACACGTCGCATCAAGGCATGTGGTGCTCACCCAGGGGCTTCACCGGACCCATGCCGGCGCACCAACGACCATCCGTTGTTGCGGCCCAAACGGTGCGAGCGTTGCCGCAGCTGTATGGCGGCAACGCTCTGCACGACGACGAGCCAGAGGCGGCTCGGCGGTTGTCTGTCAGATGGCTCCCGTGGACTCAGATTCGACGACGTGGCGACCGTCACTGGACACGTGGCGCTCGGTCGTGGTGCGGAAGGTCATGAAGCGACCCTGCACCAGGGCTGCGAGTACGCCGACGGCGCCGGCGACCATCAAGATCACGCCGATCGTGCTGAGATTCACACCTTCGGCCTCGTAGTTGACGGCAAACGCAAGGATTGCGCCTACCGCCAAGAGCAGAACTCCCAGACCACCCATCCTCTGCCTCCTATCTAGGTATATTTCGAGGAGCCGGCTACGTACCCGGACGCCCCGCGAATCAAACCAAGGATCGGTGAGCGACCGCTGTCGGCTGGGTCGAGTCGCACAGGTGGGTGCTGAGACCATTGCGCAGCTACCAGGCCGGCCTGGCGGGCTGGGCGGGGGCGGCCCGGTTACCCTCGCGAACCCGACCCCAGGATCTACGACGTCGTGACGGCAACGGACGGTTTTCTGCTCAGCTTGGCCGAGGTCTCGGCAGGCCTCATCGGCCTGTTCCTGGTGGGCATGATCTTCTACATCCAAACCGGCTTCCGGCTGCTCGAGCGGTCACGCTCGGTCGTGGAGCCGTACTTCAGGGCCAGCACCCGCATCGTGCTCATCGTCTACTCGGTGCCGCTCGCTGTGTCGCTGGCGCTCGTCTCTCTACCTATCGGGTGGAGCCGAATCGTCTTCTGGGGATTGATCCTGGCTCTCCTCGCCGCCAACGTGAGCACCGTCGGTGGGGTGGGCCCGGTGATGAGCGCAACCCGGTCTCGTCTTCTGCTGTACAACGAGATCGTTGGCACTGCCGGAGTCCTGGCCATGGTCATCGTGACGCTCGTCCTCGGCGGCCTCGTACCTGATCGGGAAGAGCTGGTACCGGCGCTGTTGCTGGGACTCGGCCTCGGATTCCTGAGCACCTGCGTGCTCGTGCTGACGCTGTTCGACATCGCCGAATTCGAGCGCACCGAGCCCCGCGACAACGACCTTGCGCCGCGGTTTCGTCTGTGGGGACGCACCGCGGACACATCACGAGAGCCCGGGGACGATGACGTCGCCGAGCCTGGGGATGCGAAGGCCGACTGACCGCGTCGCCGAGGCATCCGCGGCTTGCGGGCCGCACGAACTCACAGCCGCAGCAGCACGATGAGCAGCATTGTGGTGGAGGCGATCGCCATCACGGTGCGGATCCGGTTCCATTGGTTCCACCGCGGTTCGAACGCGCTCCGTTCCTCCGCCAGCACCTCGTCCTCCGCCTGGACCGTGTCCACTTGTTGGATCCGGTTGTTGAGCGGGATGTTGATGGTCGCCGTCGGCACCTGCACCCCGACCAGATAGACAGCGGCGGCGACGAGCAACAACCCAAGCTGCGCACCGTCGAGCTCGCGGACCCCGAGCAGCACTGCCGCAACGACGAGAATCACCGATCCGATCCACGTCACGATGAACAGCGGCTGATTGTTCTGGATGACCCTGTCCATCACCTGAAAGGCGCGGATGAACTCGCCGTCGTTCAAGGTGTTGATGCCGGGCATCGCCACGACCGCAAAGCCAAAGAGCAGACCTGCGACGAGCCCGCACAGCAAGGTGGCGAGGATCAGGACCGTCTGAAACATCTGTTGCGCCTCCCCTGGTGTTCGGATCGGACATCTCGGCAGCATCGCGCGTGGCGATGCCACAGGCCGGAACGTACCCTCGGAAGCAGGAGACTGTCCATCGCCGAGACGTGCAGATACACGCGTCGGCATCTTCGCGGAGATGGCCCGGCGCCCCACCGCACGATGATCGCAGAGGCTCACCGAGACTCTCAGTCGCTCGAGACTGCCTCGGTCGGCACGTCGATCGCCCCCAGCGCCTCCACAGCCGGGCCGGCGAGTACGGACCCGTCGATGTCGAACCGCGAACCGTGACACGGGCAGTCCCAACTGGTCTCGGCAGCGTTCCATTGCACCGTGCATCCCATGTGCGTGCACGTGGCAGATACGCAATGGACCTTGCCCTCCGGGTCTCGGTAGGCAGCCGCCGCACCCGAGCTCGTACGAACGATCTTCCCCTCGCCTCGCTCCAACGTTCCGACTTCAGGGGCCGTGAGCCGTGCGATGCGATCACCGACGAAATGTTTGGCGACGTTCGCAGTGTTCTCGGCCAGCCGCCGCACCGACGTCAGATCGCTCACGCGTGAGGCATCGAATGCTTCGAGCCATGGATTGTCCCGTTCCAGGAACAGGTCGGTCAGGATCTGCGCCGCCGCCGTACCGTTGGTCAATCCCCACTTGCGGAACCCCGTGGCCACATACACTCGCTTGCTCAGCCCGGATCTGCCGACGTAGGGCAGGCCATCGAGCGTTGTGTAGTCCTGAGCAGACCAGCGGTATTCGAAAGACTCGATGTCGAAGTGCTCTCTCGCCCACCGCTCCAGCTCGCCCCACCGGCTCGGGATGGCTTGCTCGGTTCCGGTGGGGTGCCCCTCCCCCACCACGACGATCCCGTCGTCCCGCCAGGGTCGTGTCGACCGGGTCGGCGAGCCGACATTGATGTGCACGGCTTCGAGACCGCCGCCGTTCACCCGCGCAGCGATGCCATACGCACGGGTGGGCTTCATGCGGCCGAAGTACCCTCCGCGGTCGAAGGTGGGGATCAACGTCGCTACAACGGTGCGTCCTGCGGAGACTCGGCCACCGGGCGTTGTGACCACCGTCTCGCTCAACTGCTCGTCGAGGTCAACGGCCTTCGTGTGCTCGTAGATCCTCCCTCCGGCCTTCTCGACCAGCTCCGCCAGTCCCGCCATATACAGCCCGATGTCGAGGCGGGCTTGGTCGTCGAACCGCAACGCCTGCTCGACTTGGAACGGCAGGTCGGTGACCGTCGTGAGATGCGCCGGGAGACCCAGCTCCGCAGCCGCCTCGAACTCGCGTTGTAGATCCTCCACCCTGTCGGGCGAGGTCGTGTACACGTAGGCAGGCGTACGCACGAACCGACAGTCCCGCTCCATCTTGAGCGCAAGCGACTCCACGACGGCGATCGCTTGCTGGTTGGCGGCTCCGTACTGCGCAGCCTTGTCCATGCCGTGTCGGGAGACGAGCTCGCTGTAGAGCAGACCGTGCAACGAACTCACCTTTCCGGTGGAGTTGCCGGTGCTCCCGTGACCGATGCGTCCGGCCTCGACGAGCACGACGTCGAGACCCTCGAGCTGCAGCAAGAGGGCCGTGGTGAGCCCGGCCACCCCTCCGCCGACGATGGCAACGTCGGCCGATACGTCACCGGACAACATCGGTCGCGCCGGTCCATCCACTCCGGCCAGCCACGCAGAGCCCCGCTTTGACATGATCACTCCAAACGCTCGGTGGGTTGGGCGTATACCCACTCGTGCGCAGACGAATCTCAGAGGACGACGGAATCGCTTCGTCGACCCGGCTCCTATGCCGAGCGACGCAGCCGGCGCAGCAGCTCGGAACGCACCGCGTCTGGATCTACGCCGGTAGCGTCGAGGAGTCGTATCGCCGAGTCGTTGGGGCCGCGTCGGGTCAGCGCCAGCAGGAGGTGTCCGGGAGCCAGGTGGCGATGCCCGAGGGCGACGCCTTCCTCGAGCGCCGCTTCGAGGACCTGCTTGGCGCCGGACGTGAACGGGCGATGGGGGCGGGCTTCAGCTGGCGGACGTATCGGATCGACGCCGACGTCGATCCCAACCTCGGCCAGCGCAGCCCGGTCGAGACGGTCCAGTGCCGTGGTGAGCTCTGCGGGCGATCCCACCAGCTCGGCCAGCTCGCGATCATGGGCGACGAGTCCGATCAGGAGATGCTCCGTGCCGATCCCGGGGTCACCCCGGTGGTGAGCTGTGGATACGGCGGCCCGGACCGCTCGTACGGCCGTCTTGGCAAACCTCTCAAACACTCCGCCTCCGATGCTTCTTGTGGACCGCTTGACGGGACACCCCCAATGCGTCACCGATCTCCTGCCATGACCAGCCGGCCATCCTCGCCTTACGCACCTGGCCGGCCTCCAGCTCGTCGGCGAGCCGCCGCAGCGCAGCGACAGCTCGCAATCCCGACGAAGGATCCCCGCTCCCCACCGCTGTTGCGATGTCGGTCAGACTGCTCATCGCTGTCAGCCTAGGTTGACAAGGCCATGGATGTCAACACAAGTTGACATCCATGCACCCTCGACCCCGCCTGGGTGCATCTCGGCGCCGACACTCAGCCCATCTTCTTGAGAATCCTGTGCACCGTGAGCCACGTTCGCGACGAGATCTCCTTGCCGAACTGCTTCTCCAGCCAGCTAATCACGTCGGGAGTCTTCGCCGCAGTGGTGTCGGAGACTGTGAACAGCTCCCGGTCGGTTGCCGCGACGACCTCGAATGCCTCGTCGCCGGGTCGATGGGGCAGGTCGAACTCGATCGTCAATGGTCGCTTGGCAAAGGTGGCCAGGAGATACGTGTCCTTTCCGTGCTCCCGCTCGCCGAATGGCCGGAGGTCGATCAACCGCTCCAGGTCCGATTTCGTGCGCAGGATGGTCGTGCTCTCGAAACCGAGCCGTTCCGGCCAAGCCTGTTCGAGTTGGACTTCGATCTCTGCGGACTCCCCAGCTTCGGCATCGAAGACGATGTTGCCGCTCGAGATCACAGTCGCCACATTGGTGAAGCCGAGCTCCGTGCAGACTGCCCGTAGGTTCTCGTTGCGCATCCTCGGATCTGAAGGACCGATGCCGCGAAGCAGCGCCACATAGCGGGTCACCGGGGCATCATCGCCAGAGCCGGCTCGACCCGCGAATCCGCCGTGATGCAACCACGGAGTGGGTTGCTTCACCACGCGGTTCCACACAGGTCAACGGATGATCTTCCCGAGCGCGGCGAACCTGAGCATGTGGGCCTGTCCAGCGTGGACGGCGTACTCGTCGATCATCTTCACCAGGGTTGCGCGGAGGGGTCGCCCGTGGCCGAGACCATTCGCCTCGAGCGACGTCATCTCCGCAATCGCACGGTCGGCTTTCTCGACCTCTGCGAAGTAGATCCCCAGGTCCTCCTCTACGGTGTCGGCCGAGCCGCCGGCGTAGTCGTCATCGCCATAGACCAGCACCCGATCGCCTCCACCAAGCCCCCAGGCGAGGTAGACGTGCTCCATCTGGGTCAGATACCGCACGAGACCCAGAACCGACAGTTCCAGCGGCGGTATCGCCCACGCAACCAGCCCCTGCGGGGTCAGATCGCGCAGCTTTCGCACGAACTCATGGCGCTGGTAGCAGAGCCAGCCTTCGAGCAGATCTCGAGCGCCCAGTGAAGGATCGGGCTCGTCTCCTCGGGAGAAGTCGTAGTCGCGCAGTGGATTCATGGACATCCGAGATCCCCGTACGTTGGTCGGCCGACACTACCGAAGCTGACCCTCTCGCGCCGACCCGCGTCACAAGTCTCGAGGCTCGTGCAGCCGAGATCCGCCGTTGGTGCTTTCCCTACTGAAGGCTGATACGGACGACGACCTTCCTCGCTTGATGGAGTAGTCGTGCGGGTACGTCTACGTGCCGCCGCTCTCGTTCTCGGCAATGTCCTTGGCCGTGCGCAGTGCGGCTCGCATCACGACCCCGACAAAGACGTGAACCAGCCACCAATACCGGCGGAACCGCTGCTGCGACGCCGGGTCGGTGGTGGCGGTGCGGGCCTCGTAGGTGAGCAGTGTGCGCGTCTCGCCGTACTCGCGAAGCGAGAAGTTCGCCGCGATCTTGGCAAATCCGGGTTCATCGAATCCGGCGAAGTCCTCCGGCGGGACCTGCCGCCAGTCGATCTCCGGCTGCCACACCTTGCCGGCTGCGCCAAACACGATCTCGTACGGAGCGTGCTCCCCCAACGGAACCCAGCCGGAGAGGAAGGATTCCTTGCGCTCACCGTCGAACAGGCGACCCACCGTCACGGCCGAGGGCATCTCAGGTGACGGGTCGCGCCGCACCCAGCGCCCGACGCGCTCCGGCAAGCCTCGGAGGAACATTGCCGCATCCATGAGCGGCGAGTGCACGTCCAAGAGGTTCATGGTGCGCACGGCCGGATAGACCGTGTCGAGTGGAGCGTCGACGATGACATGCTCCACGATCGTCTCGTCGTATTCCGGTAGCACGGAGTCGAGCAGCAACTCCGTTCGGAGTGCGGGCTGTGTCATGTGCCTCACCTCTCTGTGTCTCAGGCCGTCTGCGTCTACGCATCCAGCTAACCGAGATTTGGTCAGGCTGCCCAGAGCCGAACGTCAGGCTTTGCGCCCAGCCCCTTTCGGCGCGCCGACGAGTGCGAACACGGCCCGCTCGCCGGTGGCAGCGAAGTGGCTGTCGAATGCGGGCCATATGGCAGTCAGCTCCGCCCACCACGTGTCCAGCTCGGCATCAGCCAACTCCCGTGCGGTGACCTCGATGGTGTGGCCACGAACTCTGATCGTGCCGCGGCCCGCCGCTCGCAGGTTCGAGACCCATGGGTTTGCCCCCTCTCCGGCGGGACGGGCGTTCGCCACGACGTATTGCGAGTCATTGCGGACGTAGACGAGCGGGATTGTCCGTTCTTTTCCGGACCGATGGCCCACCACAGTCAAGAGCAGCGTCGGCAGGAAGAGGCTGCTGGGCTGCGGTAGTCGACCACGGAACACGCGAACAAAGATGGTGTCGATCGGATTCACGACGTGTTTGATGAGCCACAGCACTGCTGGATGCGCTCCGAACTCAACCGTTGAGCTCATGGAGCTAGCCGCCCGTCGCCACGGTCGAAGGGCGGGTGCGAGATCGCACTTGTCCGCATAGTGGCAACGTGGCAGGCGAACTCGTGTTCAGCCAGAGTCGAACGTCGGAGCTTGCCGTACACCGACTTTCGGCCCTGCCACCGTCCGGGACCGGCTGCCAACATGTTTGTGGAGGGCACCATGTCGCTCGACACAGCGTCCAGACCGCGGCAGGACCTCCGGGTCCGCCGGCGCACGGCTCTAGGGGCTGCGCTCGTGCTCGTCGCTTCGTTGACATTTCTCGCTCTAGCTCCGCTTGCCATGCCCGAGTCGTACTCCTGGGTCGAGCACGGGACCAGTGAGTCGGCGGCGCAGACGATCGATGGAGCTTGGGTCGCCAGGCTGGGGTTCATTTTGTACGGGCTCGCCGTGCTGTGGCTGGTGCGCTTGCGATCGCATGCCTGGGGGCCCCTGGGGACAGTCCTTCACCTCGGGTTCGGGGCGAGCATGTTCGGGGTTGCCGCGTTTGCGACGAAGCCCTGGGAAGAGGGCGTGCCATACGTGGTGAGCGAGGACTTGCTCCACGGGATATTCTCCGGTGCGGTGGGATTCAGCTTCATCGCGGGAGTCACCACCGTCCTCGTCGTTCGGCGCCACCGCACGCTGCGGTCGGCTTCACCGGATTTGGCGGCGCTCGGTGTCGCCGCCGTAGTTCCTCTCATGATGTCGAGCGGCATCTGGGGTGTGCTGCAGAGAGTGATGTTCTTCACTGCGGGTGCCTGGTACCTCCGAGAAGCATGGATCGGTACACAACAACCTGGGTTGCACCGGTCCTCCAATCCGTCCGGTAGGGCCCATATGGAGGAGGCAGCGTCATGATCAGCCCGACACCCACGTCGACAGATGTCGAGGCACACCTCGATCTGACCGGAAAGACGATCACCACGTACATTCTCTATGAGACCCACCGCGCACTGCGCAACCGAGCCGAGGGCGTGCGGATCGAGATACTCACCGACATGTTCCCCGCGATCGAGCCAGACGTCGCGGCGTGGTGTCGGGTCACCGGCAACCGGCTCCTCGACGTTGTCACGGAGGGCGGGTCGCAGCGGTTTGTCATCGAGAAGGGGGTCGAGCGTCGATCAGGTCACAAGCTGGCGGCGATCGTTTCGGACGACGGCCTGTTCGAGCTGTTGTCGCCGCTGGGGTTCGCCCTCGGTGCGGCCCTCGAGGGGGACGATGTCTCCCTGTATTTCCTCGGGCCGGCGGTGCGGGTGCTGGCCAAGGGATACGTGGCCAAGATGCACGGGGTGGGTCGTCCCTTCAGCCGCTTTCCCAGATCGGGTCTGGCCAAGGTTGGCCACGTTCCGCCGCAGGACAAGATCGCGCAGCTCCTGGAGCTCGGCGCAAAGCTCTATGCCTGTGGGCCGTCGATGGCGCATTACAAGGTGGCAGCCGAAGATCTGATGTTTGACGACATCACCGTCTGTGAGTACCTCACGTTCATGGAGCAGATGCACACCGCCGACGTGCACATGTCCGTGTAGACGGCTTTCAGACCAGCGCTGGCTCCAGGATGTGACCAGATCTGATCGGGCACGTCAGTAGGGACTGGCGATGTCACCCATCTCGACGAACACGCTCTTGAGCTGGGTGTAATGCTCGATGGCCGCCAGCGAGTTTTCTCGTCCGACGCCGGATTGTTTGTAGCCGCCGAAGGGAAGCTCCATCGGAGTGTCGTTGTAGGTGTTGATCCAGCAGGTGCCGGCCTGGAGCGCCGCCACCACCCGGTAAGCCCGGTTCAAGTCTTTGGTGAACACACCGGCTGCGAGGCCATACTCCGTGTTGTTGGCCCGCGCGATCACCTCGTCCTCCGCATCGAACGGCAGCACGGCCATCACCGGCCCGAAGATTTCGTCGGTGACGATCGACATCTCGTCTTCGCACCCGGCGAAGATCGTCGGCAGGACGTAGAAACCGCTTGCCAGCGCGGGATCTTCGGGACGGCCGCCGCCGACGATCACCTCGGCTCCGGCAGCCTTGCCCGCGTCGATGTAGCCGAGCACCTTTTCCATGTGCTCCCGGGAGATCAGCGCTCCGACATGCGTGGCCGGATCGAGCGGATCGCCGATTCTCATCTTTTCCGTGCGGAGCCGCATCCGCTCCACGAACTCGTCGTGAATCGACCGCTCGACGAACACCCGTGTCCCGTTGGAGCAGACCTCGCCCTGGGTGTAGAAGTTCGCCATCAGTGTCGCCGAGAGAGCGTTGTCCATGTCCGCATCGGCAAAGACGATGAGTGGTGACTTACCACCCAGCTCCAGGGTGACGTTCTTCACCGTCCCGGCCGCGGCCTCCATCACCTTCTTCCCGGTGGCCACCTCACCGGTGAGCGACACCTTGGCGACGCCGGGATGCCGGGTCATCAGCTCACCGGTGCGGCCATCGCCCTGGACGACGTTGAACACGCCGTCGGGCAGACCTGCCTCCTGATAGATCTCGGCGAGCTTGCTGGCGGTGAGTGGTGTCAGCTCGGCCGGTTTGAACACCATGGTGTTTCCACAGGCGATCGCCGGCGCCGACTTCCAAGACGCGATCTGCAACGGGTAGTTCCAGGCCCCGATACCGGCACAGACCCCGAGCGGTTCCCGTCGGGTGAACCCGTAGGAACCGCCGAGATCGAAATGATCGCCTCGAATGGTTGGTGCGACGCCGGCGAAATACTCGATGCACTGCCACGCCGAAGGGACGTCGTACTCCAGCGCCTCGAAGATGGGCTTGCCGGTATCGATCGTCTCGAGCCGGGCCAGCTCATCGATCCGATCTCGGATGAGGGCACCGGCCCGCATCATGATGTCGCGTCGCTCGACTGCCGGTGTCGCCGCCCACTCCCGAAACGCAAGCGATGCAGCCGCCACCGCCGCATCGACCTCCTGCGAGCCGGCCTGCTCCACCTCGCACAGCACCTCGCCGGTCGCCGGATTGACGTTGTCGAACCTCGCCCCGTTGGCGGCATCGACGAACCGGCCGTTGATGAAGGAGCGTTGCATCGGGAAGCTCATGTCGGATCCTTGCTTGCGTGCGATCCGACGTTACCGGCCACCGCGGGCGCCGGCATGTTTGCTCCGTTTGTCGGCGGGATTTCCTGCGTACGATGCGGAGGACATGGGTGCCCGGAGGAGGCGTCGCTGGAGATAACCGAGCGTCTGGTCGAGCTGCTCCTAATCCTCGTCGGCGCCAAGGTGGGCGCCGAGGTCATGTTCCGGCTGCGCCAGCCTGCGGTCATCGGGGAGCTGCTCGTGGGCATGGCCCTCGGCGTGGGTGCCCTCGGTTGGATCAACGTCGCGGATGGCGGGGTGATCGCCATCCTGGCCGAGATCGGGGTCATCCTCCTCCTCTTCGAGGTGGGGCTCGAGACAGACCTGAGGGACTTCGGGCGGCTGGGCGGATCTGCCCTTTCGGTGGCGTCGATCGGGGTTGTCACGCCGTTTCTCCTCGGGTTTGGCGCCGCCAAGCTCCTTACGATCGATGGCGGTGGAACCGAGACGGCACTGTTCATCGGTGCGGCGATGACTGCCACCAGCGTGGGAATCACCGCTCGGGTGTTCGCCGACCTGAAGCGCCTGCAAACGGACGAAGCGAAGACGATCATCGGCGCCGCGGTCATCGACGATGTCATCGGGCTGATCATTCTCGCCGTCGTGGTTGGGCTGCTCAGCGGCGACGGCGGTTTCGATGCCGGGCTGCTTCTCACCACCACCGGCAAAGCTCTCGGTTTCATCGTCGTGGTGCTGGTCGTCGGTATCCCGCTCATCAGGCACTTCTTTCGCTTCATCGCGTGGCTTCGCGTCGAAGGGGCATACGTGGTCGGCGTCTTCGGTCTTGCGATCGCAGTGGGCATCGCCGGTGAGAAGATCGCCGGACTGGCACCCATCGTGGGGGCATTCGCCGCCGGACTCGCCGTTGGCCAGGCCGGGGAGCACCAGCGGCTCAGCCGTGAGCTTCGCCCGGTCGTCCATCTGTTCGTGCCGATCTTCTTCTTGTCGATCGGCGCACGGGTGGATGTCGGTCTGCTCACGGAACCCACCGTGCTCTTTGCCGGAGGCGTCATCGCTGCACTGGCGATCGTGGGCAAGGTGGTGGCCGGCCTGGGTGTGATCGGGGGCGCCAACCGCTGGATCGTGGGTGTCGGCATGATCCCGCGCGGCGAAGTGGGACTGATCTTTGCCGCGCTCGGCGCGACGCAACTGAGTGGGGTCGTGGGCCCCGAAGAGACCGCCATCGTGGTGATGATGGTGGTGGTCACGACGCTGGCGGCACCCATCGTCCTCAGCCGCATGCTGCTGACGACCTCCGCTTCCGAACGAAGCGCACCGCCGGCGCTCGAAGAGCAGATCTTCGAGGCACCGGCACTGGGCGCCCCCGAGATCGACGAAGCAGATCCGCAGCACGGGCAGCGCCGGGAGCCAGAAGCCTGAGATTCCTGTTTCTTGTGCGAGGGGTCATCGTGCATAGTGGCCACCATGTTCACGATCAGACCAGCCGAGCCGGCGGACGCCAGCGCCGTGATGGAGCTAGCCCATCGACTCGAGGAAGGCGTCGCACCATGGCGGGACCGAGCCGGCGTGTCGGCAGCCGTTCGTTCGTGGGTCGCCGACCATCTCGGGAACCTCGATCACGGCACCGATGCGATGTTCGTGGCTACGAACGACGGATCGGTCGTCGGGTTCGTGACCCTTGCCGAGAAGCATCACTGGTCCGGTGCACTCGACGCGTACATCGGAGAGCTGGCGGTCGATGCGGACGTCGAGGGGCGCGGCGTGGGTCGTGCGCTCGTGGCGGCAGCCCGCGGCTGGGCCCGGGAGCGAGGTCTGAAGCGTGTCATCCTGCAGACCGGCGCCGCAAACCGGCGCGCACGCGCCTTCTATACGGCGCTCGGCTTCGAGGAGGAGGACATCACCCTGAGTTGTGCGGTGTGAGCGCCTGGTGGCACATCGTCCCGCCTTCTGCAACACATGGGAGCCCGTCGTCCCCCGATTGCCATCACCTCTCCTCGGCGGCGAGCACGGCGATGTTGGCGATGCGTGACCAGATCAATGTGAGGATCACGGCCGAACCCGCAAACCCGAACCAGTAGACCGCGGTGACACCGGCAGTAGCGGCGATCGCAGCACCGATGCCGGCCCCGATCACGAGCCCGCCTTGCAGTGCGAGCTGGTACACGCTCGACACTCTCCCCTGGTACACGAGAGGCACTGCCGCCTGCCGGATGCTCGTCGACAGTGTCCCCCACATCGCGGCGTGGACGCCGAAGAGCACGAGGATGGCGAATGCCACCGGAGCCGATGTCGTCGTCGCCAGCACGAGATGGGTCAACGTCTCGACGATGAGCCCAATACGCATGATCGACACAACTCCGATCTGCTGCTCCGTCTTTCCATAGGCCGCGGCACCGATGACACCCCCAACCGCCGCCGCACCGATGAGCAACCCGAAGCCCAGTTCATCGAGTCCGAGACGATCGGATGCGAGCACGACCAGCACCGAGAATGCCGCACCGAACGTGATGTTGAAGGCGAAGATGAGAATCGCCAGTGTCCGCACACGCGGGTGTCTCCACAGCCATCGCACCCCTTGGGCGATGGCCTCGCGCCGCGTGCGCAAGAACCGATCGACTTCTGGCCGGCCTCTGACACCCAGCACCCGTGCGATCAAGACGGTCCCCAGGGCCATCGCCACAGCCTGCGATGCGAACGGCAGCCACAGTCCGACCGCAAAAAGGGCTGCGCCGATGGGCGGACCGGCGAGCTGGTTGAGTGTCATGAATCCGAGGGTCAGTCGCGCATTGGCAGTGGTCAGATCGGGGATCTCCACCACCATCGGCGCCAGGGTGCTCGCAGTGTTGTCGGCAAACACCTCGGCGACGCCGAGCACGAACAGGGCCACCAGAATCGCGGGCACACCGACGACGTCGGAAGCGATGGCGGCGGCGAACACCCCAAGCACGCAGGCTCTGAACGCATTGGCGACCATCATGATCTGCCTCCGGTCCATGCGATCGGCCACCACTCCTGCGTAGAGACCGAGGAGCAGCCAGGGCAGCCGGGCGAGCATCCACGCGAGCCCGACCACACCTGCATTGTCCGTCTCCGCCGCGATCAGCAGCGGACCCGCGGCAAGTGCGATTCCGTCGCCGAGATTGGTGGTCCACGACGACGCCACGAGCCAGCGGAAATCTCGCCCGAGGCGGGCGGGAAGTACCGATTCCAGGAGCCGGCGCACGACGGGAACCTACTCCGGGGCGCCGTGACCGACGGATTCGAGGTCAGCTCGCATCGTGTGTGTAGCCGGCCGCCACCGCAGCCTCGCCGTGGCTCCGCCCCGCAAGCAGCATGCCGCCCACAAAGGCGATGCCGAGCACGAACCAAGCGACGAGCGCATAGAGCTGAGCAGGTCTGCCCAACGCCAGGCTGCTCATGACCGTCAACGGGATGCCTGCCAGCAACAGGATGGCCAACTGAAGTTGCCATACGAGCGACAGCAACCGATTCGGTCGCTCCTCGAGGCGGCGTGCCGTTTCGAAGACGTAACCGCCGACGGCCTCGACGGGCAGTGCCGCGAGCCACAACCAGCCGAGCGGCGCCGCCACGTAACCGCCGATCAGAGGTGCCGCAACCGCGATCGCCCCGGCGATCACGGCGAGCACCGCATTGAGCAAGACATCGCTGGTCAGTGCAGACCCAGGCCGCTGCTCATCGGGCACGCTCAATAGCCACGATTGAATCGGGAACGGCACAACGGAGCTGATGCGGACCACTTCGCGTGCAGCTAGGACCATGCGATTGCGCTTCCGCACGACCTCGATCTCGCGTTGCGCCACCTCAGCCGCCCGCCGCTCATAGGTGCGTGCGGCAATGGCGAGCGGTGCCCCGTCGAGTACCGCTCGGTGGGCTCGGGCGAGTGAGTGAACGTTGTCCGCCAGACTCGCCATGCCGCGGAAGAATGGAAGGGAGATCGCAGCGTCGCCGACGAGGAATACGGTCGTACCTGCCGCATCGAAGGTGACGTGCGGGCTGATCTGGTGCTCCAGCCGGAACGTCGATTGCAGGCTGGCGGTCGCCACCGCACCGAGATGGTCGACGAGGTGGCCAACTATGGCCGCGAAGAACGGAGCACCGAGGGCCTCGAGCGTGGCACGGTCGAGCGGAACGGGTGCGGCGGGCACGGCGCCGAGCTCCCCTACTCGCTGGTGCTCGTCGTGTGCCAGAAAGAGATCGACCTCCGCGTAGCCGTTGGGATTGAGCCGGTAATCCAGCACCGAACCGAGCAGCTTGGCCATCTTGAACTGCTCGACCCAGCCCAATCGGGCGGGCAAGGCTGTGCCCTCGAGTTTGAGTCGTGCCACCGACTGATGGCGCTCCCGCTGTAGCGAGCCATCGGCGTCGACCAGCCGGCGCACCTCGCTCTTCACCGAATCGGCGCCGACGACGGTTACCAGCGTGTCGTCGCCGAACCCGACATCTTGGGCGAGTCGGGAGCGCACCTCGGTGAGGCCCGCCTCCCCCGGACCGTCGCCGGCGGTGAGCCGGCCCCGCACGATCCCGAGCTCGGCCACGACGCCGGCGAGGCGCCTCTCGAGTTGATTCGCCGACGGACGGAACTGCTCGGCCTCGAGGAACGCAATGAAATCGTCGAACAGGGCGTGCCTCAGATCTCCCTGGATCCGGCGGTACGGAGCCGGGTCCATCCGCAGCCGATGGGTGCGCTCATAGGCAGTGCGTTTGTCGTACAGAGCGATCGCCCATGGACGAGGATCGGGCTCGAGAATCCTCCCGACGAGACAGAACAGCAATCCCGCCGGACCGGCGCCGATGACCGCAGTGGCGAGCTTGCGCGATGACACGATCGCGTGATGCTACGGATCGGGCGCCCAACCATCGCTGATTGTCACCACCGGGTTGGGGACAATGCCTTGCAGCGGGAGCCTCGAGATCATCGCCACAATCGATCTCCCGGGGCGGCCGCATGACATCTTCGTTGACAACGGCACCATCTGGGCGACGCTTTCCGACAGGTCCGAGCTGGCCAAGGTGGCGGCTTCCGAGGTCACGTTGCTCGAGACCGACGGGTCGCCTCACGACCTGATCGTCGACGATTCTGGGCGAGTGTGGTTCTCCCAACTGGCGTGCCTCCACACTGAGCATCTACGACCCTGCACAGAACACGACCGAGACGGCACCGGCCGGCGTTGCCGAGCCACACCACTTCGCCCTCGACGCTGAGGACAACGTATGGGTCTCCGACAACGGGGGCGCTGCTGTCGTTGGGTTTCTCGACGAGACCCGGTCGATCGAGGTGGGCCCGGCGCCCCATCACCTGGTCTTCGTCGAGAACTCTCTCGTCGTTGCCGTGAGCGGACGAGGCGAAGCCGTCGTCATCCGGGGCGGCCAGATCGCCGGAGTCGTGCCCTTGTCCACCGGGCTCCATGGGGTGACGATGGTCACGACCCGGCTGCCTCTCGAGGGGCCCTGAGGGATTCGCCGCCGGGCGGAGGCAGCTGCACGCTGCTGCAACTCAGCCCGAGAGATACGTTCGGCTCCGTGGGGCCCATCCTCTTGCTTCTTCTCGGCTACTTCTTCTTCGTCGGTTTCGGTGGCAGTGTGCCGATCCAGTTCCACGACCTGTCGAACCATCCCGCCAGCTCATCTGTCTCTTCCAGCAAGTCGGACGGCACTGAGGAGTAGCCCCGCATGGTGGCTCCGTACTGAGTCACGTCGCCGCTCTCGTATCGCGCTCGGAACTCCCGGGTGAGCTCGTCCGAGAGCCGTAGCGCCATCGTCCCCTCGCCGTCGATAAAGCTGAACATGTGTCCGTTGCGGGAGGTGTATGGGTTCTTGGCACCTTTCACCTCGGCGCCGCTGTTGCTCCGTTCGACAACTGCCGTGTACTGCTCGAGACTCTCCGCAGGTCCTGGATACTTCGATCCGCCCGGCATGCCACCTCCCCGTGATTCTGCTCGAAACTACCACCGGTGACCGGCCGGACCTGCGGACCGCCGGATCGTGCTGGCGCCGGGGTGAGGCGCCTCTGTTGAGCGACCTCAGCGCGATCGGGAGATCAAGCTCATGCCGTCCCCCACCGGCAGCAGTACGACATCGGTGCGATCGTCGGCCAGCACGTGGTCGTTGAAGTCGCGGATGGCGGTTGTGGTGTCGTCGTTCGCTGCGGGGTCGATGACAGCTCCATCCCACAGGGTGTCGTCCACCACGATGAGGCCATGGGGTGCCAGCCTGGCGATGATCTCCTCGTAGTACTGCTTGTATCCGGTCTTGTCGGCGTCGATGAACGCCAGATCGATGCTTGGCTGGTCGGGGAGGCCAGCCAGGGTCTCGGCGGCGGGGCCGATGCGCAGCTCGATCCTGTCGGAGACACCAGCCTGCGCCCAGATATCGAGTGCGATCGCCGTCCACTCCTCAGAAATGTCGCAGCACAGCAACCGGCCCCCCGGCGGCAGCTCCTGGGCGATGCTGAGCGCGGAGGCACCAGTGAAGGTGCCGACCTCCACCACGAACTGCGGCTGCATGATCCGAGTCAGCGTCCTGAGTAGGGCGGTCTCGGCGGCTCCGGTCAGCATGCCCGGTCGCATCGTGTGCTCTTGAGTGATCGCCGTCAGCTCGTCGAGCATCGGCGTCGGAGCCGTGGTGTGGGCGACCGCATATGCGGCCAGTTGTGAGTGATCGAGCATGTACCCGCTCCCGTCCTCGTCTCCTGTACGCGATGACCGGCACCAGAGCCGAGCCTCGAAGTACCGATGGTATGCGAGTGACGCGCGATGCCGCTCGGCTCATGGCTGCGTTTGGCTGCCCGCCAAGCCGAGGTTTGCGGCCTGGAACAGCTTCCACTCGGCGTTGAGGCCCTTGGAAATCGTCTGCGCCATTCGCTCCCCTTCCGCGACCCCGAGCTCGTGG
>JBFISM010000059.1:0-20211 GCA_041608535.1 Acidimicrobiia bacterium | reverse complement strand
GTCGGTGGCGGGCGACGGTACCGAGGGCAACGGACAGTCGTACATTCCGTCGATTTCGGCGGATGGCCGGTTTGTGACGTTCTATTCGTGGGCGAGCAATCTGGTTGCCGGCGATACGAATGCCCAATACGACGTCTTCGTTGTTGATCGTGATCTGGACACGATCGAGCGGGTGTCGGTGGCCGGCGACGGTACCGAGGGCAACGGACAGTCGTCTGAGCCGTCGATTTCGGCGGATGGCCGGTTTGTGACGTTCTATTCGTGGGCGAGCAATCTGGTTGCCGGCGACACGAACGGCCAATACGACGTCTTCGTGGTTGATCGTGATCTTGATACGATCGAGCGGGTGTCGGTGGCGGACGATGGCACCGAGGGTGACAGCGCCTCGCTGAGGCCGTCGATCTCGGCGGATGGCCGGTTCGTGACGTTCGATTCTGCTGCGACCAATCTCGTTGCCGGCGACACGAACGGCCAGTGGGATATTTTCGTTGTTGATCGTGATCTTGATACGATCGAGCGGGTATCGGTGGCGGACGACGGCGGCGAGAGCGACCGTACCTCGCACTGGCCGCAGCTCTCGGCGGATGGTCGATTTGTCACCTTCGGTTCATTTGCGACCAACCTGGTGGCGGGCGATACAAACGGCCAGTGGGACGTCTTTGTGATTCGCATTTCCTGAGCCAAGTAGACCCATGCAGGAGGGGGCGTCGCCGTCTTGCGGCGCCCCCTCTTTGTCGTGACCAACTAAGGCGCCGTCGCGACCTCCTCGCCTGCATGCGACCAATCGGACCACGAGCCCGGGTAGAGCGCCACGTTCGTGATGCCGGCGAGGTCCATGGCGAGGATGTTGTGGCAGGCGGTAACTCCGCTGCCGCAGTACGAGATGAGAGGACCTTCGAGCCCACGAAAGCGCGTTTCCAGCTCGACGGGCGCGCGCCAGGTGCCGTCCTCGGTCAGGTTGTCCGAGTAGGGAAGGTTACGGGCGGTTGGGATGTGGCCGGCCACCGGGTCGAGTGGCTCGAACTCGCCGCGGAACCGCTCTGCTGCTCTGGCGTCGATGAGGGTGGCGGTGCCGACGGACTTGCGTACCTGCTCGCGATCCACCACACCGGTCCACGTGGCAGGGGCCTCGTACGTCGTCGAGTCGATCTCCGGCCACCCGCGCTCGGTGGGTAAGCCGGCGTCGCGCCAGGCCTGCCAGCCGCCGTCGAGCACCTGCACCCGCTGGTGGCCGATCGAGCGCAGCATCCACCACAACCGAGATGCAAACGCCGCCCCCGAAGCGTCGTAGGCCACGACGTGCGATTCGTTGCCGATGCCCATGGCTCCGAGCCAGCGGGCGAAGATGTCGACCTCGGGGAGCGGATGACGGCCCGGGCCCTCGGGTGCCGAGAGGTCGTGGTCGAGATGGGCGTAGACAGCCCCGGGAATGTGCGCCTCCCGGTAGGCGAGACGTCCGCCGTCGATGTCGGTGAGGTCGAACCGGCAATCGACGACGGCGAGCTCAGGTCGGCCGAGTGCTCCGGCGAGTGCTGTGACGTCGATGAGCGGGGACCCGGCCATGATCTCCGAGACCATACTTTCGGCTGTCGCGCGCGGAAACCGCGATCCACAGCCTAAGGTTCGAGGGAGGCCAAAAGGAGGTGATGATGGCGAATCGTCGACCGCGGATCACGACGCCGTACGTGCGACGCAACGGGGTGTTGGAACCTGCGACGTGGGACGAGGCGCTGCAGGCGGCAGCTGCAGGGCTGAGCCGCAACCCCGGCACCGCCTACGGCATGTTCAGCTGCTCGAAGACGACCAACGAGATGAACTTCATGGCACAGAAGTTCTCCAGAGTCGTGATGCAGTCGAACAACATCGACAGCTGCAACCGCACTTGACACGCTCCCTCCGTCGCCGGTCTGGCGGCAGTGCTCGGAGCGGGAGGCGGCACCTCCTCATATGAAGAGATCGAGACCACGGATGTGATCCTGCTGTGGGGCTCGAACGCGCGCGAGGCCCACCCGATCTTCTTCCATCACCTCATCAAGGGCGTGCGCAAAGGCGCCACGATGTACGCCATCGACCCACGCCGCACCACCTCGGCGCAGTGGGCCGACACGTGGCTGGGGATCGACGTCGGTTCCGACATCGCCCTGGCCAACGGAGTCGGACGCGAGATCATCCACGCCGGGCTCACCAACGAGGCATTCATCGCCCGCGCCACCTCCGGGTTCGACGAGTACCGGGCCGCCGTAGAGCCCTACACGCTGGAGCGAGTCGAGGAGATCACGGGGATTCCGGGCGAAGTGATTCGCCGTATGGCGCACGACTATGCGACGGCCGGCACCGCACAGATCTGCTGGACGCTGGGCATCACCGAGCACCACAACGCCACCGACAACGTGCTGGCGCTCATCAATCTGGCGCTGCTCACCGGCCACGTGGGCCGCTACGGCTCCGGGCTGGTGCCGATCAGGGGGCAGAACAACGTCCAAGGTGGCGGCGACATGGGGGCCCTCCCCAACAAGCTGCCCGGATTCCAGAATGTCGACGACCCCGAGGAGCATGGCAAGTTCGAAGCGCTGTGGGGGCACCCCTTCCCCAGCGAGCCGGGGAAACACATCTCGCTCATGTTCGAAGCAATGGCCGCCGGCGAGCTGCGGTCGCTCTACGTCATCGGGGAGAATCCGGCGCAATCCGAGGCCGATGTCGACCACATCCGCAAGCTGCTCGACGGTCTCGACTGTCTCGTCGTCCAAGATCTGTCGATGACGGCGACCGCCGAGCTGGCCGACGTCGTCTTTCCTTCCGCAGTGGGATGGGCCGAGACGGAAGGCACCGTGACGTCCAGCGAGCGGCGCGTGCAGCGGGTCCGCGCCGCACTCGAGCCTCCCGGCGATGCCAAGGACGACATCGAGATCCTGTGTCTGCTCGCCAACCGCATGGGCCACAACTGGAGTGTGCCCACGGCCGAGGAGGCGTGGGACGAGCTGCGCAGCCTGTCCCCAATGCACGCCGGGATGTCGTACCGGCGGCTCGAGGAGCTCGGCGGCATCCAGTGGCCGTGTCCCGACGAGGATCATCCTGGGACGCAGTTCCTCCACGCCTGGCTGTGGGACGACCCGATGCAGCGTGACCCGGCGCCGTTCATGCCCACGCCGTGGGTCCCCCCGGTCGACGAGCTGGATGCCGACTACCCGCTGCGCATGACCACCGGCCGCCGCCTCGACTCGTACAACACCGGGGTGCAGTCGGGTGGTTTCGCCTCCCCGATCCGCACCGGCGGCGTCATCGAGATCTCATCGAGCGATGCCGCAGATCTCGGCGTGGCGGAGGGGGACATGGTCTCGGTGTCGTCGCGGCGGGGATCGATCGACGTACCGGTTGCTATCGATACCAACCTGCGGCCCGGCCTCACGTTCATGGCGCTCCACCATCCGGAGGACGCCGACGTCAACCTGCTCACCATCGACGTGTGGGACCCGAAGTCGGGTACCGCCGAGTTCAAGGCGACGGCGGTGCGTATAGACAAGCTCGAGGGAGCCGCCGTCTGAACCGGGCGTCGCTGCTGACCGTCTCGGTTGTCCTCGCCATCGTCGCCTCGGCGTGCAGTACCGACGATGCACAACGCTCGACGACGTCTGGAACGTCCACCCCGGCGTCGACCACCTCCTCCGCGTCCACCACGACGTCGACTGCTGCACCGGTGGTATCCACAACGACGACTCGCGCCCCCGCATCGACGACGACCTCCACGACCACGACAACGACGACCACCACCACCCTCCCTCCGGACCCCCTGCAGGGACTCGCCCTCGAGGTGGTCGCATCCGATCTCCACCAGCCGACCGCAATCACCGCGCCGCCCGGCGATGACCGTCTGTTCGTCGTGGAGCGTCGGGGCCGGATTCGCATCGTCGAGGACGGCACCCTGCTCGACGAGCCCTTCCTCGACATCGAAGAGCAGGTCAACTGGGCGGCCGGGATCGAGCAAGGCATGCTCGGGCTGGCGTTCCATCCGGACTATGCCGCCAGCGGACGTTTCTTCGTCTATTACGTCGGCGAGGATGACGCCAGGCGGCTGTCGGAGTTCGCAGTGTCTGCTGATGCCAACGTCGCCGATCCGGCCAGTGAGAAGCTACTCATCACCCGCCCCCAGCCCACCGACATCATCCGGCACTACGGCGGCCATCTCGAGTTCGGCCCGGACGGCTATTTGTACGCCGCCCTCGGCGACGGCGCTGCTCCGGAGATCAACGGGCAGGATCCGGGAACCGTGTTCGGCGCCATCCTGCGTCTCGATGTCGACAACGGCGAGCCCTATGCGATACCGGCGGACAATCCGTTCGTCGACGGTGGGGGCGCCGGTGAGGTCTGGGTGTTCGGTCTGCGTAATCCGTGGCGATTCTCCATCGATCCAGTGGAACGAACGATGTACATCGCTGATGTGGGACAGGAGTCGTGGGAGGAGATCAATACGGTGCCGCTCGACGACGGTGGGGGAGCCAACTTCGGCTGGCCGGACACCGAGGGCTCCCGGTGCTTCCTCCTTTCCGGTTGTGATCTGGCCGACTATGTCCTTCCCACCCTCGAGTACGGGCATGCGGAGGGGTGTTCGGTGACCGGCGGGGTGGTCTATCGCGGCCGAGCGATACCGGAACTGGACGGTCATTATTTCTACGCCGACTGGTGTGGCCAGTGGGTACGCAGCTTTCGTTGGACCGGAGCCGAAGTGTTGGAGGAGCGTGACTGGAGTGACGGTCTGGACCAGGCCGGCCAGGTCCAGGCCTTCGGCGTCGATGTGGCAGGTGAGGTGTACCTCGTCAACTTTGCCGGCGACCTCCTCAAGATCCTCCCGGTCCGCTGATAGGAGGTCACGATGTCTCGGTGAGTGGGCCGATGAGATCGAGGTCCTCACCGGTCAGATGAGCGAGGAAATCGACGACGACCGGAGGTTCTGCCGTCGCCTGCGCGGCGGCGGTGTCACCGTCGAAGTCGATCGAGAGCAGCTCGAACCCGCGACTGTCCAGCCTCTCGGCGATCCTCAGTGCATCGGCGCCAAACCCTTGGTCGAGAACACCGCCGGACACGATGTGGTCGAGCTCGTCGACCACCTGTGCAGCCAGATCCAATTCGCCCTCGACGATGAGCCGCTGTGCCCAGCCGAACAGTGCCTCAGTTGCGACATTCGCCGGACGCCTCGTCTCGCGCAACGCCACTGAGGGATCGCCCACCGCAACCACACTCCCTTGGAGGAATCCGCTCTGGTAGGGCGCATACTCTGCCTGGTAGGTGCGGCGTATCTCCTGAAGTGTGATGGTGAGATCGAGATCCCGGGCTTCGAGAGTGGGATCCTGAGACGCGACCCACGCCGAGAACCCGGCTTGTATCTCCTCGAGATCGGCGTCGAACACGCTCTGCGCGGCGCGGTCGAACCAGAGAGACACCCGGGGGTTGGTGTTCGGTGTCGCGTAGAACGCGAGGAATCGATCCCACCCGTACGTTTCCACGAGGTACGTCGCCAGCGCCCCGGCCTGGACATATCTGGACTCGTGTTGCAGGTGATCGAAATCATCGAGGAACTCGGCGAGGGGAAGCAGATCGCCGCGGGTGGCGAGCGCCCCCGCCCTTGCCGGCAGGTTCTCGGGCTTGAAGTGGCCCCCGGCAACGTAGACGGCCAGGGCTTCGTCGAGCGGCCATGGGGCGTCCCCCTCGAGCTGGCGTGAACCAGCGTGCGTGAGCTCGTGGACGAACGTCATTCCTGCAGTTTCCGATGTATTGGGTCCGAAGTCGCGATCCAGATAGCTGATCGCGACTTCATGCGCTCCGGCGTAGCCGCCGTTGCCCCACAGCACGTCCAGCAAGACCATGTCGAGCCGCGGCAGCTCGACACCCAGTGCCGTCTCGACAATGATGGCGCTGTCTTCCACCATCTCGGTGATCTCGTCGAGATCGCGAGCCGCCGCCGAGCGTTCCACGTAGTGCACGGTGCAACACGTCGTCTCCTCGCTGGCCCAGGTCGCATCGGTTTCCTGGCGCGGCGTCTCGTCTGCAGGCAAGACCGCGAACTCCGCTGCTACCTGGAGCGGCTCTCCATCGATCTCGGCGGTGATGGCGATCGTGTGGCTACCGGCTGCGGTGCGAGTGTCGAGCACGTCCGGGACGCTGATGTAGCTGCCGAGCAACGGGTCCCGGCCCAACCGGGCCTCGGATTCGATCGTCTCGCCGTCGACGACCACTGTGACGGCGCCGAGGTGATCGGCGAACAAATCCAACGGCACGTGGGCCGACAGCACGTCACCCTCGAAATGGGTGGGGCCGGGGAAGAGCCAGATCTCCCGTGTGATGAGCTGGGACGATCCGGGAGGTCGGGTGGTGGTTCCAGGCGGCGCTCGGGTCGGGGGTGGCGCCGTTGTGGCGACGGTCGTGGTCGACGGCGGTTGTGTTGGCGCCACGGTCGTCGACCGGCTCTGTGTCGTCGCCACAGTGACGGGAGGGTCCGCTGCGCCACCCTCGGACGCTCCACTGCACGCCGCGGCACCCACGGCAGCGACGAGTAGTGCGAGGAAGACGGGTCGGCGGAACGCCATCGGCGAATCCTATGGGCGGTGCGGGGCTATTCCGTGGATCACCCGGTGGCAGGGCCCGAGGCGCGTACTATGCCCGGGTTCGACATCGGGAGCAGCTCATCGATATCCAGCTCATGGCAGCGGAACCGACGGCGGAGGAGCAGGCCGTCGTCGACGCGGTGCTCGGCCAGCCCTCCCAGGCATGGAACGGCAGAGGGGCGCCGTCGGGTGATCTCCGAGTCGCCGAACGGGGGTTTCACCGAGCCGAATCGGTGCGTCATCTGTTGCTGCCTGCGCTCCACGCACTGCAGAATGGAGTGGGGTACATCAGCGAGGGGGGCCTCAACTACGTGTGTTACCGGCTCGACGTGCCTCCGGCGGACGCTTACGGCGTCGCCTCCTTCTACGCCTTGCTCGCCACCCATGAGCAGCCTCGGCGGGTGGCCCATGTGTGTACCGACATCGCCTGCCGACGCACCGGAGCAATGGCGTTGCTCGCCGCAAGCTCGGCTGCGCATGCCAGCCCGTGTCTGGGACAGTGTGATCGGGCGCCGGCGGTCTTCGTGCAACGGGCGGGCGAAACCAACCTCGTCATCGCCCCGGCAACCGGCGTGGACGGCGAGCGCTCGGTGACTCCGCCTTTTGCCGTCGGGGGCGACCTGCGGCTGTTGCGCCGGGTGGGCACCGTCGATCCCGCTTCCCTCGACGCCTACCAGAAGAGCGGTGGCTACAGAGCGTTGGCCCGGGCGCTCGAGATGGGGGCCGCGAGCGTGGTCGAGCATGTCAAGGCCAGTCGCATCCGGGGGCGGGGTGGAGCGGCGTTTCCCATGGGGGTCAAGTGGGAGGCGGTCGCTTCGAGCGCAGAGCCGGTGCGCTACCTCGTGTGCAACGCAGACGAGTCCGAGCCCGGGACATTCAAGGATCGAACGCTCATGGAGGGCGATCCCTTTGCGCTCGTGGAGTCGATGACCATCACCGGGTTCGCCATCGGTGCGACCCTCGGTTACCTCTACATCAGAGCCGAGTATCCGCAGGCGGAGGCGGCTTGTCGCCACGCCATCGATACCGCCCATGATGCCGGTCTGCTCGGCGACGACATCCTCGGTTCAGGTGTCTCTTTCGACATCGAGATCAGGATGGGGGGCGGTGCATACATCTGCGGCGAGGAGACGGCGCTGTTCAACTCTATCGAGGGCTATCGAGGAGAGCCGAGGCAGAAGCCTCCCTTCCCCACGCAAGCCGGTCTGTTCGGCAAACCGACGGTGGTGAACAACGTCGAGACGCTGATGAACGTGCCGCTCATCGTGCTCGAAGGTGGCGAGCGGTTCGCCGCCATCGGCACCGAAGAATCCACCGGTCCCAAACTGTTCTGCGTCTCGGGTGATGTCGCTCGACCAGGTCTCTACGAAGTCGATTTCGGGGCGACGTTGCGAGACGTGATCGATCTGGCCGGGGGAGCCGAGACCATGCGCGCCGTCTTGCTAGGTGGTGCTGCGGGGAGCTTCGTCGGGCCGGAGGCGCTCGACCTGCCGCTCACCTTCGAAGCCACCCGTGCGGCCGGGGCTGCACTCGGCTCCGGTGTCGTCATGGTGTTCGACGACACGACCGATTTCGCCGATACGCTGCATCGTATGGCGGCGTTCTTCCGGGACGAGTCATGCGGCCAGTGTGTGCCCTGCCGGGTAGGCACGGTCCGGCAGGAGGAGGCGTTGCAGCGGATCGCCTCGGGCGCAACCCTGGGGACGGTCCAGGACGAGATTCGCTTGCTCGGCGAGGTCGACCAAGTCATGCGCGATGCCTCTATCTGCGGGTTGGGTCACACTGCAGGAGTGGCCGTGCACTCGGCGATACGGATGGGGCTGATCGGATGACTGCCCAGGTCGGCGAGGCCCTGATAGAAATCACGATCGATGGCGCCCCGGTTCGTGCTGCTGCCGGATCGACTGTGCTCGAAGCTTGTCGCACCGTCGGCAAGGATCAGCCGACTCTGTGCTACCTGGAGACTCTCACCCCGGTGAACACCTGCCGGGTGTGCGTCGTCGAGGTGCAGGGGAGCCGAACGCTGGTTCCGGCATGCTCTCGGCGGGTGGAGCCCGGCATGGACATCTCCACGACATCGGAACGCGTTGCCCACAGCCGCAAGCTCGTCTTCGAGCTGCTGGCCTCGTCGGTCGATCTCTCGCTCGTCGACGAGGCAACGCATCGGTGGATGGATCTGTACGGGGTGGATCCGGGCCGCTTCGGACCGGCGGCAGCCCCGGCAGCGCTCGGGGAACGTGATGGCACCAGAGCGGGCCACCACGACGTGCCGAACGGTGTCGAGGCGGCCACTGTTCACCAGCCGGTGAAGATCCACGACCAGCTCTACATCCGCGATTACGCCAAGTGCATCCTCTGTTACAAATGTGTCGAGGCGTGTGGGGAAGACGCGCAGAACACATTCGCCATCCAGGTCGCCGGCCGCGGTTTCGACGCCCGCATCTCCACGGAGTTCGACATCGATCTCACCAAGTCGGCATGTGTCTACTGCGGCAACTGCATCGGGGTCTGCCCCACGGGGGCGCTCATGTTCCGCAGCGAATACGAGCTCCGCCAAGCCGGTCTCTGGGACGAGGAGGCGCAGACGGTGACGACCACGATCTGCTCGTACTGCGGTGTCGGCTGCAACCTCGAGCTGCACGTGCAAGACAACCGTATCGTCAAAGTCACGTCGCCCCTCGACCACTCCGTGACATCGGGCCATCTCTGCATCAAGGGCCGTTTCGGCTACGACTACGTCCAAGAACTCGGGGACCTGGCCACCACCCCCATCGACATCGTCCTGAAAGCAGTCCGCGAGACCTGAGGTCTGTGTCGCTTTGGTCGCCGAGATGCGCATGGGGGAGCGCTTGGGACCAGGGGGCGGATCGGCTCCCGGGGCTGCCGCCGGACGTGGATGTGATCCAAGCGGCTCGGGCGCAGCCTTCGCCTGCGGCGGCGCACATGGCGACCGTCGAGCTGGATTCACCGAGGGACACCCCTACACATTCGTCGTACCGCTTCTGCTCACCGATGGATTCCTGGGCTTCGCTGCCGCTCGGGCCGCGTGGCCACGCTCAGATCGTGATGGTCTCGCCGTATTTGAGGGGGATGAATTGGGGGCCTTCGGCGGCAACGGCGCCGCCGGCGAATTCGTAGATGAAGTCGCGGCCGCCGTCGCTCAAGTAGAAGTCGTGGGCGGGGATGACCTGCTTCGGACCGAGTCGGGCGGCCAGCTCGACACCAGTGCGGGTGGCTCCCCAGGGGACCATCAGCGGAAGGAAGAGCACGTCACCGCACGATGTGAGGTCGAAGCTGTCGCCGGTGTGGGTCACGCTGGCATAGGTGAACGCCCGGTTTGGCGGCTGCTGGCCGTTGGGCAGGGTGCCGTGCAGCATGTCTTCGGAGGTCACGCCGGCGGGGTTGCCGGTCGACACCTCGATGTCCTCGGCGGCGAGCAGCTCCTGCACGCGAGGGTTGGCGTGGATGGTCACGTCGGTTCCCCGGTCCCGCACCCATTTGATGAATTCGGGGTGCATGTGGTCGCCGTGCTCATGGGTGATGAGCACTCGGTGCACATCGCCGATCGAATCGAGTTCGACGACCCCCGAGGTCCAGGTGAACACGTCCGGATCCATCATCACGGTGCCGTCGTCTCCGGTGACGAGAAGACAGCTGTGGGTGAGTCGCCGGATCGTGGTCATCGTTCCTCCTCGGGTTGTTGGGTCATCCGGACGCTTTGTAGCTGGCGGCTGTGTACGACCAGTTTTCCGTCCGTATCCCAGATCTCTCCGTCCGTCTCAAGGTAGCCATTGGTGGCAAATCGTGACGAGAAGCTGCATGCCAACCATCCGGGTGCCGGAAGGTTGCGAACGTGGGTCGTCAGCTCCACCGTCGGCGTCCATGCCACCGGGAAACCGGCATTGAAGGATGTCGGTGGGAACACATCCGACAAGAACACGAGACCGATCGAGTCGAGGGGCTGATCGTCGGGGAGGCGAACCCACCCCCGCATCCTCGCCCGCCCGCTCGGTCCTTTCACGAAGAACGCGGCATCGTCGGGGTGCAGGCGGATGTCGACGTGTTCCATCAGCGGCGGCGGGAACGGATTGCCGGGCAACACCTTGATGCAGTCCTCCACGGGAGGGAGCTCCGGTGGGCCGGTCCGCACGGCCTCGACCCCGCAAGCCGCAGTGAGATCGGTGGTTGTGGCGATCCCGGCAATGACCGGGCGCAGGTCGATCGTGAGCCGGAACGCCGCCGTCGACGATCGTCTCCCCGATCGAATCGTCTCCACCGCTACGGTTGCATCGCCCCCCTCGCCGGGTGTGACGAAGTGGGCCGTCATCGTGACCGGGTCGGGTCGGCCGGTCTCAGCCACGACGGCTCGGGCAGCGATGGCCACCATGTACCCGCCGTTCGTCTTGCCGACAACGGACCAGTCCGGCTGGAGCCGGCACGCATACGTTCCGTCGCCAACGGCGGAGAGCGCAGTCGCTTGCTCGAAATCCATCAGTCCGGTCAGCTGGTGGCTGGAGACTTCACCGATTCGCCGCCCTTCCACACGTGAGTGATGTGCGACGGATCACCCCAGCCGGCGACGTCTGCGAGTGGATCGAAATCGAGCGCGATGACATCGGCGTCGTATCCCTCGGCAAGCCTCCCCGACGCCGGCGCCTGCGGACCCAGGGTCAGCGGTCCGTTGGCGGTGGCAGCCTCAATGGCATCGAGCGGCGCCAGCCCGGCATCGACGAGATGCCGGATCTCGCGACTGTTGGTTCCGTACATCGAGCCAGAGACGAAGATGTCGGTCCCCATGGCGATGGTGACGCCGGCGGCAATCGCGGTCTTCAATGCCAAGGCGTGCTGCTCGGCGATCATGACTCCCTTGCGATAGGCATATGGCGGGAGCCGATCTTCCATCCCGAGCAGCTCGTTCACGACATAGCGTGTCGGCACGAGAATCGCCCCGGTCTCCTTCATCGCATCGGCTACCTCTTCGTCGAGGTAGCTGCCGTGCTCGATGGTCTTCACTCCGGCTTCGATGGCCGCCATCATCCCTGGCTTGCCGTGGCAGTGGGCGGCGACCACACGTTCCGCGCGACCCGCCTCCTCGACGATCGCACGCAGCTCGTCGCCGGAGAACTGCTGGTGGATGGGGTGATCGATCTCGCTCATCACCCCACCGGAAGCGCAGATCTTGATCACATCCGCTCCCTTGCGCAGCTGCTTGCGGACTGCCTTGAGCACCTCGGGCACGCCGTCGCACAAGACGCCGAGGTTCCACGTCGAGTGGATCCAGTCGAGCGGCAGTCCATGCACATCGGCATGACCCCCGGTCGTCGAGAGCACCGACCCTGCGGCATAGATCCTCGGCCCGCTGATAGAGCCCTCCTCGATCGCGTGACGGACATCGATCCCGTAGCCGCCGACCTCCCGGGCACTGGTGACGCCACCGAGCAGGGTGGCCGCGACGTCGGCTGCGGCACGAGCCCCCGCCAGCGCCGGCGACATGGCGACCAGGGGCTCGAGGTTGGGAACGGTGGTGCCCATGAAGTGCGCGTGGCATTCCCACAGCCCGGGCATCACGGTGGAGACCGTTACGGTCTCGCCGGCGTGCGGTGCCTCCGCGGACGGGCCCACGAACGAGATGACACCTCCGTCCATCACGACGGAGCCGCCGGAGATCGGCTCGCCCCTCCCCGGAATAAGCAAGTCTGCGTCGATGCGGATTGCCAAGCGCTCGCTCCTCTCGCGGTGGCGGGCAGGCTAGGCGGCGGCGCCGGAGGGTGCCGGTGAGGCCGGTACCATTCCGGCCTCGCCAAGCCAGCCAGCCCAGGATGCGCCGTTTGAAACCGACGTACGAGCCTCACGACATCGAGAGCCGGTGGTACGACCGCTGGCAATCGTCCGGCGCGTTCCGACCCGAGATCAATCCCGATGGGGAGCCGTTCTCGATCGTCATTCCGCCACCGAACGTCACCGGGGTGCTGCACACCGGGCACGCCCTCAACATGTCCATGCAAGATGCGATCATCCGGCGCAAGCGGATGCAGGGCTATGCGGCACTGTGGGTGCCCGGCACGGATCACGCAGGCATCGCCACGCAGAACGTCGTCGAACGAGAGCTCGCCGCCGAGGGGCTCACCCGGCACGACCTCGGGCGGGAGGCGTTCATCGAGCAGGTGTGGCAGTGGAAGGCATCGTCCGGCGACCGCATAGCCGAACAGGTACGGCGGCTCGGGTTCTCGCCGGACTGGTCACGGGAGCGCTTCACTCTCGACGACGTTCTGTCCGCCGCAGTGCGCGAGGTCTTCGTCACCCTGTACGACGAGGGGCTGATCTATCGGGGCACGAGGATCATCAACTGGTGTCCCAAGGATCACACCGCCCTCTCCGACATCGAGGTGGACCATCACGAGCGTCCCGGCGAGCTCGTGTTCATCACGTATCCATTCACCGACGGCCCCCTCGACGACGGCACCGAGGGCGTCGTCGTGGCGACGACGCGTGTCGAGACGATGTTGGGCGACACCGGAGTGGCGGTCCATCCGGACGACGAGCGCTACACCTCGGTGGTGGGCAAGACCGTGCGCCTACCCATCATGGAGAGGGACATCCCGATCGTCGAGGACGAAGGAGTCGATCCCGACTTCGGGACCGGTGCGGTCAAGGTCACGCCGGCCCACGATCCCCTCGACTACGAGATCGGGCAGCGGCATGGCCTGGAGCCGGTCATCGTGATCGGTGAAGACGGCTCGATCACCGAGGCCGGCGGCCCATTTGCCGGATACGACAGGTTCGATGCTCGCATCGCCGTGAAACGACGTCTCGAGGAAGAGGGCCGCATCGTCGCCGTCGAGCAGCACATGCACTCGGTCGGGGTGTGTTCCCGGTGCAAGAGCGTGGTCGAACCGCTCATCTCGACCCAGTGGTTCGTCAAGGTGGGTCCGCTCGTGGGGCCCGCCATCGACGTCGTGAAGAACGACATCAGCCGGTTCATCCCGAAACGCTGGGAGAAGCAGTACTTCCACTGGATGGAGAACCTGCGCGACTGGTGCATCAGCCGCCAGCTGTGGTGGGGTCACCGCATCCCGGCGTGGTACTGCGACGCTTGCGGCGAAACGGTCGTCGCCCGGGAGGAACCGGCGGCTTGCCCAAGCTGTGACGGTCGGTTGCGCGCCGAAGAGGACGTACTCGACACCTGGTTCTCTTCAGCTCTCTGGCCCTTCTCCACGCTCGGGTGGCCGGAGCAGACCGAGGATCTGGCCAAGTTCTACCCCACGAACACCATGGTGACCGGGTTCGACATCATCTACTTCTGGGTGGCGCGCATGCTCAAGATGGGGCTCCACTTCATGCACGATCGTCCGTTCGACGACATCGTGATCCACGGGCTGGTGCGAGACGCCGAGGGGAAGAAGATGTCCAAGTCGACGGGCAACGCCATGGATCCGCTCGAGCTGGCCAATCGCTATGGCGCAGATGCGCTGCGGCTGACACTGCTGCAGTCGGCTGTGCCGGGTCACGACATCCCGCTCAACGAAGAGTGGATCGACGCCTCCCGCCGGTTTGGCAACAAGCTGTGGAACGCTCTCCGCTTCGCCGTCGAGCACAGCGAGGTGCGGGGGGTTCCGGAAAGCGCCGGATACCCATCGAATCCTCATCCCGAGGCGGCTTGGATCCTGAGTCGCCTGCACGAAGTTGCGAGTGAAGTCGACGAGCTGTACGAGGAGTATCGCTTCGCCGACGCCGCCACTGCGCTGTACAACTTCGCCTGGTCTGAGGTGTTCGATTGGTACATCGAGATGGCCAAGCTCGGTCTCCGCAGCGACGATCAGGCCGCGGAGACGCGGCAAACCCTCGGCGTGGTGTTGCGAGATCTCTTGAAGCTGTTCCACCCGATCATCCCGTTCCTCACCGAGGAGCTGTGGTCGGAGCTGGGAGACGGGTCTTTGCTCATCACGGCCTCGTGGCCCGATCCGCCGAAGTTCGAGGCTCCGGCGGCCATCGGCGAGCTGCAGGAGTTGGTCACAGCCATCCGACGTTTCCGCGCCGAGCACAATCTCGGACGTCGCACGATTGAGGCGCAACTCGAGACGGCCGGCGACGAGGTGCCCGCCTGGTGGCTGGCGCAGCTCGAATCGCTCGGTGGGATAGCGGTCACCGCCACCGTGACGACGCCACCACCGGGTCTCACTCGAATCAGCGGCGGCAGTGTCGCGCTCCACGTGGCGCTCGGCGATCTGATCGACGTCGTCGCCGAGCGACAGCGCATCGAGAAGGCCATCGCTGAAGCCGAGGAGCTCGTTGCCGGATCTCTCCGCAAGCTGGCCAACAGCAACTTCGTGGAACGAGCGCCCGCCGCCGTCGTTGCCCAGGAGCGAGATCGGGTGGAGCAGCAGGAGAGCAGGATCGCAGAGCTGCGCACCCAGCTCGAACGGCTGCCTGCGTAACAGGATGTCCATGACGCGTCTCGTCGCGACCAAGCAGGATGCAGTCGACTTCCTCGACGAGCGCATCGGCAGTGGGGTGCAGCCGGGTCTGGAGCGCATCAGTGGTCTCATGGCGCTGATGGGCGATCCTCACCTCGCCGTGCCGACCATCCACGTCGCCGGGACCAACGGCAAGACAACCACCGTTCGGCTCATCCGGGATCTGGTGCTGGCGCACGGACTCAGCGTCGGCACATTCGTCTCGCCCCACCTTCACTCCGTGGAAGAGCGATTCACCATCAATGGCGAGGTCATCAGTGAGCGGGCATTCGTCGACGTGATGGCGTCCCTGGCGGCGTTCGTCGAGATCTACGAGCAACGCCACGCAACCACCGTCACCTACTTCGAAGCCACTGCGGCGTTTGCCTTTGCGCTCTTCGAGACGGAGGCCGTAGACGTAGCGGTGGTGGAAGTCGGGTTGGGGGGTCGGCTGGACGCCACCAACATCGTTGCCGCCGAAGTGTCGGTCATCACCGGCATCGCGATGGACCACATGGCCTATCTGGGGACCACGATCGGGGCCATCGCCGGGGAGAAGGCAGCGATCCTCAAGGAAGGCGGGACCTTGGTGACGGGTCCATTGCCCGCAGCGGCCGAAGGTCCGGTCACCGCCCAGGTGGTTGCCACCGGCAGCAAGTGGCACATGGCCGGTAGCGACTTCAGTGTCACCAAAGCGGTACTGGCGGTGGGAGGGTGGCACATCTCGATCTCCGGATTGCACGCCGACTACGAAGACTTATACCTGCCGTTGCACGGGCGGCACCAGGTGCAACATTTCGCCACCGCCGTTGCGGCGGTGGAGGCCTTGTTCGGCCGCTCGCTCGATCCGGATGCAGTACGAACGGCTGCAGCCGGGGCAACGTCACCGGGCCGGATCGAGGTCGTGCAGCGCAACCCTCTCGTCATCCTCGACGGAGCCCACAACGCCGAAGGGATGCAGGGACTTGCCGAAGCGCTGGCAACCGAGTTCCCGGAGACTCGTCGCATCCTGGTGGTGGGATTCCGGGGTGAGCGCGACGTGCCCCATCTCCTCGAGGCACTGGACGGCCTCTTCGACGAGGTGGTGGTGACCGCAGCCGACGACGCCGATGCGGTCGATGTCGGCAGCGTCGCCGATGGAGTTCGGCAGGCCTTCGGCGCCGAGGTCACGGTCGTGGTCGAGCAACCCGTTGCCCAGGCGGTGACCGAGGCGTTGCACCGGGTCGCCGAGGACGAGATCTTGGTCGTCACCGGGTCGCTCTACGTCGTTGGGGAAGCTCGCCAGGCGCTGCAGCGCAGCTGAGGCGGTTGCGGCCGGTTCCTGCGGCCGGTTTCGGTCGGCTGCAAAGATGATGCGAGCGACTCTGGTCAAGGTGGGCTGGGTTGGCGTACATTGGCTCCCAGGCCAGGAAGCCTCTCTCCCGGTGGGACCACGCAGCATCCGCGGCGCAGCGTGGCGTCCCGATCGGCGACCTTTGAGGTCACGGTAGGGCCAGTGGCCGGCGATCCCGGCACAGGTTCAGGATACGCGGCGGGGAACCGGTGATCCCGGTTCCCCGTTTCGTATGTTGCGGTGCTCGCTCGCCGGCGCAAACGTCATTCCGCCTGGATGGGAAGCTCGACGCGGAAACACGTGCGACCCGGCTCCGAGGTGAATGACAGGCTGCCGCGATGGCGATTGACCACGATGCCGTAGGTGATGTCGAGGCCGAGACCAGTCCCCGCACCCACGGGCTTCGTGGTGAAGAACGAGTCGAAGATCCGGTCCTGGATGTCGGCGGGGATGCCAGGCCCATTGTCCTCCACCTCCACCACCATTGTCTCGTCGGTGGCGTGGACCCGCACGATGATTCGGCCACTCTCGAGCCCGGCCTCGGTTATGGCATAGGCGGCGTTGTCGAGCAGGTTGGTCCACACCTGGTTGAGCTCTGATCCGTACGCCATGATCGGCGGGAGATCGTCCTCGTAGGCCCGCTCGACGGTGATGCTCCCGAGCTTGTGGCTCAGGATCAACAAAGTGTCTTCGAGTCCGTCGGTCACCCGGATCTCTTGCTGCGGAGCCTGGTCGAGATAGGCGTACGACTTGAGCGCCTTGACGATCGCAGACATCCGGCTGGCACCCTCGGCGATCTGATGAAGCAGGCTCGCCACCTCGTACTCAGCTGCGAGGAGGCGCAAGAGCGCGGCTGCGGCGTCCGCCTCATAGACGTCGGCAATCGCATCGAGCTGCGCCGGCTCGATACCGGCACCGGCGAGAGCGGGAGCCAGTAGCCAGGACTCGTCGATGTGGTGCTCTTCCAGCCACGAGGTCAGCGACTGCTCCCGATCGAGCCGGTCCAACGCGGAGAGGTCCCGCCGTGCTCTTGCGGCGGTGCGGACGGCGGCGAGGGATTCGGCCGCACGGTCGTCGGTGAGGTCGACACCGGCCGACAGAGCGATACGCTGCGCATCGGCCGCTGCGGTGAACGCCCGGGCGAGATGTTCCGCACCCCGCTCGACTGCAGCGGCCGGGTTGTTGAGCTCGTGCGCCAGCCCTGCCGTGAGCGTGCCGAGCTGGACCATCCTGTCGTCTTGCTTCAGCTTGCTCTGGGTGCTGCGGAGTCGCTCGATCATGACGTCGAGCATCGCCATGGCGGCAGAAGGGCTCGACGTGAGCACCGCCTGCAGTTGCTCCTGGGACAACCTGATCAGTGTGGCCGGCGTGCGCGCCCGCACCGAGGCGTTGCGTGGCTCATCGAGGAGAAGCGCCATCTCACCGATCAGCCGGCTCCCTCCTCCGGCTGCCAGCAGCACTTCCCGACCGGCGGTGGTCTTGAACACTTCGATCTCCCCGCTCGCCAGCACATAGGCGGCGTCACCGGGATCGCCCTCGGTAAACAGCAGCTCACCTCTCGCTAGCTGGATCTCGGGACAGGAGCCACGAAGACGGGCCAGGTCACCGTCGTCGAGGTCCGCAAAGAGCGACACCCCCCGGAGTGGATCGACCGCCGCCCCGACGGTCTCGCCTGCTGCCTCGGTCATTCAGGTCCGTCGCAGTTCATGCCGAACCCAGGTACTGATGGACGAAGGTGATGCACACCGAGCCCTGACCGACGGCGGAAGCCACCCGACGCACGGCGTTGTGGCGCACATCACCGGCGGCAAAGATGCCGGGAACGCTGGTCTCCATGAGATACGGGTCTCGCTCGAGCGGCCAACCCGGGGGTGGCTTCCCGTCATGCATGAGATCCGGTCCGGTGAGCACGAATCCTCTCTCGTTGAGTTCGACCACGCCCTCCACGAAGTCGGTGTGGGGGATGGCGCCGACGAAGATGAACAACGCAGCCGCATCACGCGCTTGTGTGGTGCCGGCGTCGTCCTCCAGGACCACCTGCTCCAGCCGATCGTCTCCGATCACGTCTACCACCCGCGTCGAAGTCCTGACCTCGATGTTCTCCGTGGCCCGGATCTGATCGATGAGGTACTGGCTCATCTTGAGCTCGAGCGCCTCGCCTCTTACCACCAGCGTCACCGAGCGGGCGAAGCGGGAGAACATCATCGAAGCCTGCCCCGCCGAGTTGGCCCCTCCGATCACGAAGACGTCCTCGCCCTTGTAGGTCGCAGCTTCGGCGACGGTGGCCCCGTAGTACACGCCCGCCCCCTGCAGGCGTTCGTAGCTGGGCACGGCCAGATGGCGCACGGTCATCCCCGAGGCGATGATGAGGGCGTGGCACGACAGCTCCGTGCCGTCGCTGAGCCGCACGACTCGGGCCGGACCCTCCACTCGCACAGACTCCACTTCGGCCGTCGTCAGGATCTCCGCTCCGAGACGCTGCGCCTGGGCTGCGGCGCGCCGCGCCAGATCCCCTCCGCTGATTCCATTGGGGAAGCCCAGATAGTTCTCGATGCGGGAGCTCATACCGGCCTGGCCACCGGTGGCCTCGCGTTCGATGGTCGCCACACGCAGCCCCTCCGAGGCGCCGTAGACGGATGCAGCCAGACCGGCAGGACCGGCTCCGATCACGATCACGTCGTAGAACGGTGCGCTCGCTTCGGTGTGCAGACCGACCCGCTCTGCGAGTGTGCGCCGGTCGGGCCGGATGGCCGGTGGTGCGTCGGGAAAGAACACGGTGGGCAGCGCAGGCTCGCCGGCCGTCTCCAGAAGCCGTTGCGCCTCTGCGTCGTGGTCGACGTCGAGGAAGAGATACGGGATCTGGTTGCGAGAGAGGAAGTCCTTCACGTCGTGACTGGCGGGAGACCATCGGGTACCGACCACCCGGATGCCCGCAAAGGTCGGCCGCCGATCCGCCGCCCAGTCCTCGAGCAGCTCGTCGAGCACCGGATACAGCCGATCCTCCGGTGGGTCCCAAGGCTTCATGAGGTAGTGATCCAAGCCGACGTCGTTGATGGCGGATATCGCGGCATCGGTGTCGGCATATGCGGTGAGCAGGACGCGTTTCGCCTCGGGTGCCAGGGTCACCGCCTCGCCGAGGAAATCCGTCCCGCTCATGCCGGGCATGCGCTGATCGACCAGGAACAAGGCGACCTCTGCGCCCCGAGAGCCGAGCTCGCGCACCAGGTCGAGAGCGCTCGCTCCGCTCTCAGCCATGGCTATCTGGTAGTCGGCTCCGTAGTGAGCGGCGAGATCGCGGCGCACCGCGGCGACGACCTGGGGGTCGTCGTCCACGGCGAGGATGATCGGCTTGGTCACAGTCGCTGGCTTCCCCGATGGTGTCGAGTGCGTTTCTGCCGGTAACGTCGTCAAAGTACCAGGCCTGTGCCGACCACTTTTCTTCGTTTGCGGAGTATCGTCCACGGCAGGGCTTCGGATGGAAAGTCGGAGTTGAAGGGATTAAGAGGGGATTCTCATGACTCAAGTCCATGGCGTGCGCAGCCATCGCACAGCGTTCCTGGCAGCGGCTCTCGTCTTGCTCGCCGCAATGCTGATCGTGCTACCGGTCGGGTTCGGTCGAGCGGCCGAAGCGATCAAGGAAGATGCAGGTGTCCTGTTGCTCCGGGTCGATTCGTCTGGTTCGAGTTGGATTCGCTATTACCCGGATGCGGATGCAACGACCGGTGTGCTTGGTCCGCTCGGTGCGGAGCAGCTCATCTCAATCTCATCCAAATGCGCCGTATCCACCGACGGGTCGCTGCTTTCGATCACCCCGACAGGTGGCTCGATG
>JBFISM010000058.1:0-20459 GCA_041608535.1 Acidimicrobiia bacterium | reverse complement strand
GCTGGCCGGTGTCGTCTCGCCAGTACGATCGGGTCTTCACGGCGAGCGGGCGCTTCCACACCTCGAGCTCGATACGCCCGGTGAGGAGGCCCTCCACCAGGGTTGCCGCCCCCTCCACCTCGTCGCCGGACGGGAACGGCCACACCCTGCCGTCGGCCGGATCGCTGGGCCGAAAATGCTCATGCTCCGGACCGTAGGACACGACGATCTCGCCCGTGGTGGCGTAGATCTCGATCGTCTGCTCCGCATCCTGTCGATGGACGAGACAGATCTCGAGCCCCGCGTTGCGGACGGTCGCCATGGATGCACCTTCGTCCAAGTCGGCGAGCTCCGCTGCGGCGATGAACGTCGCGATCCTGCTTACCAGAGCCCGCTGTGTCGGGTCGAGTCGTTCCTCATGCTGAAGAAGCCACCGCGTCATGCGGCCAAGCTTGGCACGCCGACCCGCTCCGCGCAGCGGACCGCCCGGCAACCCTCGGTACGATCGTGGCCATCGAACTGCACCCCAACGCCGACCCAGCATCGTCGCACCGGTTCCGGGAGACGCTCGTCGCCCTGATTGGCCCGCTCTATGCGCCGACGTTTGCCGCATCACTCGGCGTTGGCATGCTCATCCCCGTGCTCCCTCTCTACCTACGCGAGGGTGGCTTCAGCTACACGGCGGTCACGGTGGTCATTGCCGCACTCGGGTTTGGTGCGGTGATCGGGCAGCTCCCGGCGGGATGGCTCATGAACCGCATCGGGCAGACGCGGTTGATGGTGGGTTCGGTCCTGTTGCTCGGCGGGTCGACGGCGGTGCTCGGGTTCACGACGATGTTGGTCGCGTTGGTCGTTTTCCGGCTCGGCTCCGGGGCGGGCGCCACGGGTTGGATTCTGAGCAGGCAAGCGTTCCTGTCGACCCACGTCGCCACGGCGGCCCGGGGACGGGCGGCGGCGACTGTCGGGGGCACGGTGCGTGCTGCGACGCTGCTTGGAAGCCTGCTCGGTGGATGGGTGGCAGCGCGCTTCGGCTTTGCGACTGCCTTCGCCGTCAGCGGTGCGATCGTCGCTCTCGCGGCGACCCCCTATGCGTGGTTCCGCGAGGGACCGTCGCCGGTGCGCACCCAGACGACGTCGTCTGCGACTCCCATGTCCGGTTTGGTGCGACGGCACTGGCGGCGGCTGTGGCCTGCCGGTCTCGTCCAGCTCTGTGTCATCGGCGCTCGAGAAGGGAGGTTGGCAGTGATCCCGCTGCTCGGAGCGGCGCTCGGTCTCGACGTGGCCCAGGTCGGTGTCTTGGTGGCCGTCGGCGCCGCCAGCGACCTGTTGCTGTTCCCGCTCTCCGGCTGGCTCATGGACCGCTACGGCCGGCAGACGGCACTCGTGCCGTTTCTCGCCATCTTCGGGATGGGGCTCATCGCTGCCGGCTTGGCGACCACGCCGGCGTGGCTGGTGTTCGGCGCAGCGGTGGTTGGCTTCGGCAACGGACTCGGCGCCGGGACGATGCTCACCATGGGCGCCGATCTCGCTCCGGCGGATGACACGGCACGTTTCCTCTCAGTGCTCGGCCTCACCCGTGAATCGGGCCGGGTCGTCGGCCCGCTCGCCGTGGGAGCGGTGGCAGATGCCATCGGCATCGGTCCCAGCGCAGTGGTCCTCGGTCTCGTGGCGTTCCTGGCGATGGGTCTCGTGGTCACGGTGCTCGGCGACACCGGGGTCACAGCAGCGCTTGAAGAATCCACAGCGCAGCCATCCCCACCACGATCGTCAGGGCCAGCGACCGGGTCTTGAGGGCGGCCCCGATGGCAACCAGTCCGGCGATCCATCTGACGTTGTCGAGTGACACATCGACCCGACCCTCCGGGGCGACGAGCAGGGGAAGCACGATGGCGGCGATCACTGCGGGAGCGACGTAGCGAAGCGGAGACTCCAACCACGCCGGCACCCCGTAGTAGCCGAAGGCGGCGACGAAGGACAGTCTGATCAGATACGTCCCGAGCCCGATGATGGCGATGACCACCCACGGATTCACGATCGCATCCGCTCCGCCGCAACACCTGCAGACACCCCGAGGAGAGCGGCCAGGATGAGACCCAGGTTGTATGAGATGTCCATACCGACAACGGCTGCCACGCCTCCGACGACCGCGGCCACCAAGGTGGGGATGTTCCTCACGGCGAGGATCACCAGCACCACGAAGACGAGAGGCACGGCGAAGTCGAGCGACCAGCTCGCCGGCACTTGTGCGCCGACGATCACACCGACCGTCATTCCGGCCTGCCAGGGAGCCCACAGCCCGATGCCGGCACCGAAGAAGTACCACCGGCGGTACACCGGGTCGGGATGGTCGTCGTAATGGGTGATGGAGAGGGCAAAGGCCTGATCGGTCATCAGGTACGGGAGGCCGAATCGCCATGGTGCCGGGAACGCACGGAACGACGAAGCCAGCGCCGCCGAATACATCATGTGGCGCAGATTGATCACGAGCGCGGTGGCGACGATGACCGCGGCCGCCGCACCGCTGTCGAACAGATCGATCGTCACGAGCTGCGCCGCACCAGCGAAGATGATGAAGCCGGTGGCCCATGCCGGCCACACACCGATCGCCGAATTGGCGGCCGCAACACCAACCACGAGCGCAAAAGGCACGACACCGAGCAGCAACGGAGCGATTGCCGCCAGACCGGTCGCAAACCCGGACCGTGCCGGGGTGGCAGTCGTGGTCATGCTTCCCGCTCCGACTCGACAGATGTAAACGCCCGGCTCCCTGCCGGGTACCGAGCGCAGCGGCATCTTATGCACGGCAGCGGCCGGCTCCCGCCGGCCCGGTAGAGTCCCCGCGTCACACGAGAGAAGGACATTGGCACCGTGAAGATCACCGAGACCATCCAGGTCGACGCCCCCATAGACCAGGTATGGGCGCTCTTCGAGAACGTCCCCGAGCTGGCGCAGTGTCTTCCCGGAGCCGAGCTGACCGAGGACAGGGGCGACGGCGTCTACGGCGGCAAGGTCGCGGCGAAGCTCGGCCCGATGACGGCCAACTTCGAGGGGGAAGCCACCGTGACATCCGATCCAACCACGAGGAGTGGGGCAGTCAACGGAAAGGGCACAGACCGCTCCGGCGGCAGTGTCGGGCAGGTCAAGATGAACTACTCCATGCAGTCCCAGAACGGCGGTACCGTCGTCGAGGTCGACGCCGATGTCGTGCTTTCCGGTGCTGCCGCTCAGTTTGGCAGGACCGGGCTCATCAAAGAGATGTCGAACCGCCTCATCGGTGAGTTCGTCACGTGTGTCGAAGCCAAGCTGACTGCCGAGACGCCTGAGGAAGCAGCGGAAGTGCAGGCCGCAGAGGTGAAGGGCTTCTCGCTGTTCCTGTCGAGCCTGCTGGCCACGATCGTGAACTTCGTCAAGCGACTGCTTGGACGATCCGAGGAGTGACCCCGCTCAGCTGGCGCGTCGGTTCCGGCGGCGCCGGGTTGTCCGCTCCGGACGGGTGAGCTGGTAGCGACGGACGATCTCGTCGCGGGTCGTCGTTCCGCCGTCGTGCCCATCGACGACGTCACGCAGCACCGCGATGTGGTCGCCGGTCGAGCCACAACAGGCGCCGACGATGCGGGCTCCGGCGCGCAGCGCCAGGTCGGCATAATCGCTCATGGTGGACGGCTCGCTCGGGTAGACCAGCTCGCCCTCGCCGTACAGCGGAATGCCGCAGTTCGCCTTGGCGATCACCGGGATGCCGCCGGCATGTTCATGGAGCTCGAGTGCGGCGGCGATGACGTCCCCAGGCCCGATGCCGCAGTTGGCACCCACTGCAGCAAGCCTCAGCTCGGTGGCCCATTCACCAACCTGAGCCGGGGCGATTCCCATCATGGTCTTGCCGTGTGTGTCGAAGCTCAGCGTCGCTGTCACCGGGACGCCGAGCCCACTACACGCCTCCACCGCAGCGAACAGCTCCTCCTTGCTCGAAAGTGTCTCGATCCACAAGACATCCACTCCGGCGGCAACGAGAGCCAGAGCCTGGGTCCGGAACACTTCACCGGCCGTTGCGACGTCGAGCGGGCCGAGCGGTTCGTAGAGATCACCGGTGGGCCCGATGCTCCCGGCAACCACGACCGAACGACCGGCTTCGTCGGCCACCTCTCTGGCGATGGCCACTGCGGCTGTGTTGAGCTCGTCGACCCGATGCTCCAGGTCGTGCAGGGCGAGGCGGCGGGTGTTACCGCCAAACGTGTTCGTGAGGATGATGTCCGAGCCGGCTTCGACAAAGGCTCGGTGCACCTTGGCGATCAGATCGGGCTGTTCGACGTTCAGCAGCTCCGGACATCCTCCAGACTCGAGGCCGAGCGCAAACAGCGATGTGCCCATGGCGCCGTCGGCCACGAGCGGTGTTCCCGATCGCAACAATCGATCGAAGAGGTTTTCTGACGTCGGCACGGTCACGTGGATGGATCCTTGGCTCGGTGACGGATCCGGAGCGGGGCAGCGGCCCGATGAAAAAGAGCCGCTGCAGCTGAGCGGCTCGGGGTGTACCTCGAAGTATCGCTTTAGCTGCACTTGTAGAGCGCCCGCAAGCTGATCAGTCAAATCTGGCGCTGGTATTCAGTTGTGCGCAGCGTATCGCTCTCGGCGTGCAATCGCAAGGTTCGATCGGCCCATGACAGCGTACAAAGCGGGTCCGTTGCCGCTCCGCCGCATACAGTGAGCCCATGTCGCAGCCGCCCCACGTCGGCACGCTCCGGGAGAAGCCGCTCCATGCGGCACTGAAGCGTTGGTACGCAGAGCCTGGGGATGGGATCGAGGTTGCCGTCGACGGCTTTGTCGTGGATCTGGTCCGCAATGGATTGCTCATCGAGATTCAGACTCGTGGGTTTGCGTCGCTCAAGCGCAAGCTCACCCAACTGCTGGAGCGGCATTCGGTTCGTATCGTCCATCCGGTGGCGGAGACGAGGTGGATCGTGCGGCTTGGCGAAGAGGGTGAGGTGCTGAGCCGGCGGCGATCGCCGCGGCGTGGCTCCTATTGCGACGTGTTCTCCGAGCTGGTCTCGTTTCCCGAGCTGCTCGCTCACGATGGGCTCTCCATCGAGCTGGTCCTCGTCCACGACGAGGAGCTCCGCCGCCACGTGCCGGGGAAAGCATGGCGGCGCCGGGGGTGGGTGGTCGTGGAGCGAAGACTGGTGGAGGTCGTCGAGAAGCTCACGGTGAGTCAGCCCACGGACTTGCTCGATCTGTTGCCGTCGCTTCCTTCGGTGTTCACGACGAGCGAGCTGAGCGGGCTCGTCGACCGACCCCGGCGTATCGCCCAGCAGACGGCGTACTGTCTGCGCAAGCTGGGCCTCATCGAACAGGTCGACAAGCGGGGCAACGCCATCGTGTACGCCCCGGTGGTGGTGTGACGGCCGGGCTGGCTTCGTCCGTCTGCTTCCCACTCCACGGCACAGTTCCACGATGCGGGACAACCGGCTACAGTCGCAGCGACACGAGGGGAGCGGCGTGACAGGGGTGCAGTCCGTCGAGCGGGCATTCGAGATTCTGCGGGCGCTGGCGATAGAGCCGTCCGGAGTCACCGACGTGGGGCGTGCGGTGGGTCTTCCCAAGAGCACCGTGGCGCGGCTCTTGGCGACCCTGGAATCGCTGGAGGCGGTGGAACGACTCGCCGACGGCATCACATACCGGGTCGGATCGGCCATTGGGGCCTTGAGCGCCGCAGTCGGTGGCGGCCAGAACCTGGATGTGCGGATGCGGCCGCTGTTGCGCCGGCTCGCCGACGAGATCGGAGAGGATGCCGGTTTCAGCGTGCCCGACGGCGACGAGGTGTACTACATCGCTCAGGCGGACGCGCGCAATGCGGTGCAGGTGCGCGACTGGACCGGCACGTCGATTCCGGCTCACCTGGTGCCAAGCGGGCTCGTGATGATGGCCCACTGGCCGGCCGAGCGGCTCGAGCGTTATCTGGCCGGCGAGCTCCTTCGATCGACACCGCACACGGTGACCGAGCCGGCTGAGATTCGCCGCAGGCTCGACGACATCCGCAGTCGTGGCGCCATCTGGGTGCACGAGGAGTTCAAGATCGGAATCACCTCAGTCGCGGCCCCCGTGTTCTGGCGCCCTGGGGTGCTCGCCGGGGCGATTCACGTGCACGGGCCTGCCTACCGCTTTCCACCGGAGGGTGCCGCGGAGTCCATCGCCGCCACGGTGCGTGCTGTTGCCCATGCGGCGAGCGACATGCTCGACACCACCGCGGTCGTTGCATGACGGCGAGCGATCCACTGCTCCAGCCGTTCCAGCTCAAGCACCTCACGATGCGCAACCGCATCATGTCGACGAGTCACGCGCCGTCTTATGCCGAAGACGGCAAGCCGGGACTGCGCTACCAGCTCTACCACGAGGAGAAGGCAAAAGGGGGTCTCGCCCTCACCATGTTCGGAGGGTCCACCAACGTCGCTCCCGACTCGCCACCGGTGTTCGGCCAGCTCTACGCCGGCAACGACGACATCATCCCCTTCTTTCGGCAGCTCGCCGACCGGGTGCACGCCCATGGCGCCTACACGATGGTGCAACTCACCCACATGGGCCGTCGTACCGTGTGGGATGCCGGCGATTGGCTCCCGACCGTTGCGCCGTCCTCGGTACGGGAACCGGCGCATCGAACGTTCCCGAAGGAGATGGAGGAGGCCGACATCCGCCGGGTGGTGCGGGCCTACGGACGAGCCGCGCTGCGTGCCAAGAAGGCTGGGCTCGACGGGGTGGAGGTGATCGCCTACGGACACTTGGTAGACCAGTTCTGGTCCCCGCTCACCAACAGACGGAATGATCGCTACGGAGGCGGTCTCGAGAACCGGGTGCGATTCGCCCTGGAGGTGCTCGAGGCGATCAGGACTGAGGTTGGTGACGACTTCATCGTGGGCATTCGCATGGCGGCCTCCGAGGACAAACCCGGTGGGATCACGCCGGAGGACGGTGTCGCCATCATCTCGATGCTCACCGATGCAGAGATGATCGATTTCGTGAACATCATCAAGGGGTACATCGCCACCGACCGGGAGCTGGCCAAGGTCATCCCCATCGCCGGGACACCGCTCGGCCCCCACCTCCGCTTCGCCGGATGGATCAAGGAGCGGGTCGACGTGCCGGTCTTCCAAGCGGCGCGGGTTGCCGATCTGGCCACGGCGCGTCATGCCGTCGACAGCGGTCTCGTCGACATGGTGGGCATGACCCGGGCTCACATGGCCGACCCCCACATCGTCAACAAGCTGCTGCGGGGAGAGGCCGATCGGATTCGACCTTGTGTCGGCATGTCGTACTGTCTCAACCGGATCTACCTCGGGCACGGGGCGGCGTGCGCCCACAATCCGGCGACCGGAAGGGAAGAGACGATTCCGCAGCTGGTGCCGCAGACCGACGGTGCCAGGAAGAAGGTGGTTGTCGTCGGCGCCGGTGTCGCCGGGTTGGAGGCAGCGCGGGTCTCTGCGGAGCGGGGCCACGATGTGACCCTCCTGGAGGCGGCACACGAGGTGGGCGGGCAGGTGCTGCTCGCCGCTCGTGCGCTGCAGCGCCGCCTCGAGCTGCTCGGCATCGTCGAGTGGCTGGCCGATGAGGTGAGGATCGCAGGAGTCGATCTGCGGCTCAACACACTCGCCGACGCCTCCTTCGTGCGGACTCTCCAGCCCGATGTCGTGATCGTTGCCACCGGGGGATGGCCTCGCACCGAGGTCCTCGAACAGGGAAGCGGTCTGGTGGACTCCACGTGGGATGTGATCTCCGGCAACGTCCCAGCCAGAGAGCGGGTGCTGATCTTCGACGACGAGGGCACGGATGCTGCGTTGTCGGTGGCCGAGCGGCTCGCCACCGGGGGATCGCGGGTGGAGATCGTCACCCCGGATCGCATCATCGGTCACGAGGTCTACGGCACGACCTATGCGGGCTATCTCGAGGCGTTGTACGCACACGGCGTCGTGATGACACCCGACGAGCGCCTGGTCGACGTACGACGCGACAACGGAGACCTGGTGGCGACATTGCGCAACGAGTTCACCGCGGCGTCGACGGAGCGACGGGTCGATCAGGTGATCGTGCAGCACGGCACCGAACCGATCGCTGATGTGTATTTCGATCTCATAGACGGATCAATCAATCGTGGCGAGATCGACCTAGATCAGTTCATCGCCATCACGCCACAAACGCTGGTGGCCGATGCAGCGGGTTCGTACCGGCTCTATCGAATCGGTGATGCGGTGTCGAGCCGCAACATCCACGCTGCGATCTACGACGCAAGAAGACTGTGTCTCCCCCTGTGAATCAGGTCCTGTGGTGCGGTTGCGCTGGTCTGCTGCGTGCGTACACTTCCGCCGCCATGATCTCTGAGGTAGGTGTTCCGCATGGAAACAGTGATGATGCGCCCGCAGTCGCCGCCGACCGGATACCCCCATGAGTTGGAGAGGGTGACGCAACTCGCCAACGGTGCGTCGGTGTTCATTCGTCCCGTCGTCCCCGAGGACGCTCCCCGGCTCGCCGAGGAGATACTCACCGCAGACAGCGAGACGCTGTATCTGCGCTTTTTCACCACCAACGTCCAGCCCGACCCCGCGATGCTCGAGGCGCTCACGGTCCTCGACTACGCACAGCGGCTGGCGGTGGCCATGCTCAGCGCCGACGGAGACACCGTCGGTGTGGCCCGGTACGGGGCCGTCGATGCGGACGCCGTGGAGGTGGCGGTGGCGGTCAAGAGGCGGTGGCGCCGGCTCGGTGCTGCGAACCTGTTGCTGGCGGCGGTCGAGGAGGCGGCAGCTCGCCGTGGCTACAGCCAGGCCATGGCCCTCCATCTCACCGAGAACACCGGGGCGCAGCGGCTGCTGGAACGGCGTGGCTACCGGCGCACGGGTGTGAGCGAGGGCATTGCCGAAACCGCTGTCGACCTCGCCCTCGCGGAGAACGGCTAGCGGTCAGGCTTTCTGTACCAGGGAACGTGCAACGGCGGCAGCGGGGTGTCGCCCAGGATCAGATCGGCCGCCTTCTCGGCAATCATCATCACGGGGGCGTAGATGTTTCCGTTGGTGATGCTGGGCATCACGGACGCATCGACCACGCACAGCCCGTGGACACCGTGCACCCGCATCGATGCCGGATCCGTGACGGCGTGATCACCGATCCCCATCGCAGCCGTGCCGCACGGATGAAGCGCCGTCTCGGCATCACGCGCCACCCAGGCGAGGATGTCGTCGTCACTCTCCACCGCGGGTCCGGGCGACAACTCGCCACCGTTGAACGGTGCGAACGCCGGCTGATTCAAGATGTGGCGGGCGGTGCGCACCGCCTCCACCCACTCCCGTCGATCCTGGCTGGTCGACAGATAGTTGAAGCGCAGCGCCGGCTTGTCGTCGGGGTCGGTGCTGCGGATCTTCACGCTGCCCCGCGCATCGGAGAACATCGGGCCGATGTGTACCTGATAGCCGTGCCCGCCGGCGGGGACGGATCCGTCGTAGCGGATGGCCAGGGGGAGGAAGTGCAACATGAGGTTGGGCCACTCCACCTCGTCGTTGCTGCGCACGAACCCTCCGGCTTCGAAGTGGTTGCTCGTGCCGGGACCGCGACGCAGCAGCCATTGCAGACCGATGATGGGTCTTCGCCACATCGCCAGGTGGGGTTGCATCGACACCGGCTGGGTCGCTGCGTGCTGGATGTAGACCTCGAGGTGGTCCTGGAGGTTCTCGCCGACACCCGGCAGATCGACCACCGGGTCGATGCCGAGAGCGCTTGATTCTGCGGCATTGCCGACCCCGCTGAGCTGGAGCAACTGGGGTGTGTTGAACGCCCCGCCGCACAGGATCACGGTCTCGGCCAGCACCCGACGCTGTTGCCGCCGCACCCTGTACTCGACACCGGTTGCTCGAGTGCCCTCGAAGAGGATCCGGGTGGCCAGCGCTCGGGTGATCGTGGTCAGGTTGGGTCGATGAGCCACCGGATGCAGGTAGGCGACCGACGCACTGAGCCGCCGACCGCGGTAGCGGTTCGTATCGAACGCAGCGAAACCTTCCTGCTGGTAGCCGTTGACGTCACGAGTGAGCGGGAAGCCGGCTTGTTGCGCCGCTTCGAGGAAGGCCCGGAACAGCGGGCTCGTCGCCGGGCCCCGGGTGAGGACGAGTGGACCTTCGGTCCCGCGGTACTCATCACCGCCGGCGAGTGTTGTCTCCATACGCTTGAAATACGGCAGACAATGTGCGTAGTCCCATGCCGCGAGACCAGGCAAGGCGCCCCACCGCTCGTAGTCCATCTGGTTGCCGCGCTGGAAGATCATGCCATTGATGCTCGAGGACCCGCCGAGCACTTTGCCCCGGGCGTGGTAGATCCGTCTTCCGCCCATGTGGGGCTCGGGTTCGGACTCGTACTTCCAGTCGTAGAAGCGGTTGCCGATCGGATACGCCAGCGCGGCCGGCATGTGGATGAACACGTCCCACCGATAGTCGGGACGGCCGGCTTCGAGCACCAAGACCGTGGTCGCGGGGTCCGCGCTCAGCCGGTTGGCCAGCACGGACCCGGCCGAGCCGCCACCGACGATCACGAAGTCATATCGATCCGTCATCGTCGATCATCGTCATCGCCATTGTCGCCGTTTCCGGTGAGCAGCTTGCGACCGATGATGGCCAGCGCCGCCCCGGTGCGCGCCGGAATCATGGCGTGGGCGCGTTGCGTCGCCACCGGCAAGCCTTCCTGGACCACGATCCGGTAGGCGGCGAAGATCCCGATCAGACCGTGGATCACGCCGAGCGCCCAGAAATACCCATGGATACCGATGCTCTCCATCGCGTTGGCGGCGAGCGGTGCACCGAAGATCGCTCCTGCTCCGTTCACGAACACGAATACCACGCTTGCGGATATCGCAGCACCCGCAGGGATCTGATCGTTGATGTGGCTCAACGCCAACGAGTAGAGCGGGAAGGAGAACGCTCCGAAGACGAATGCGATCACCAGCATCGAGAATGCGGCCGGATCGGTGATCGTTCCCCAGAAGGCTGCAGCCGACGCCGTCATCGTCACTGCAAGCAGCACCCGGCGCCGCGGAAGGCGATCGGAAAGAGCCCCGATCGGCCACTGCAACAGCACCGAGCCTGCCAGACCGAGACCCATGAACAAGGCGATTCGAGACACGCCCATGCCGGCGGACCTCCCGTACACGGTGCCCATTCCCAAAAAGGCCGACACGGAGAGCCCGGTGCCGAACCCGGTGACGATCCCGAGCGGGGCCGTCCGCCAGATGGCGCCGATGCCCATGGTCGCCGGCGCCCGAAAATCAGGGGTGGGGCCGGCGGACAGGCTCACCGGGACGACTGCAAGTGACACGAGGATGGACGCCAGCACGAAGAGGGCGAAACCGGCGACGTCTGCCACGGTGAGCAGCGCCTGGCTGAGGGCGGCGCCTCCCATCACGACCACCATGTACGTGCCGAGGATCCGGCCCCGGGATTGGGGAGTCGATTGAGTGGCGAGCCAGCTCTCGGCAACGATGTAGAGACCGGCAAAGGAGAAGCCCGTGACGAATCGCATCACGAACCAGACCGTGGGATCGACGAAGGCGATGTGCACGAGCGCGGCTGTGGAAGCGAGCGAGGCGAGTGCGGCGAACACGCGCACGTGGCCGACCCGTTCCACGAACTTGGGGGCGGTGAAAGCGCCCAGCAGGAATCCTGCGTAGTAGCCGGCCATGACGTAGCCCGTCACGACCGTGGCGAACCCCTCGATGGTCGCCCGCAACCCGATGATGGACCCGAGCAGTCCGTTGCCCAACATCATCAGGAGCAGCGCGGCAAACAGGCCCCAAGTGGACACGACGACCCGGCTCGCCGACCGCGACGTCTCGACGCTCACGTCGTGGAAGCTCCGTCATCGAGCATCGCAATGGTGCGGATGCCCCCGCCCGCCGCAGACGGTGTCTCGTTGTCCGTGCCGGCTCGCCATTCGCGGAGCGCCGCTGCATACAGCTCGTCGGTCATCGGTGCCGCCCGCACTTCGTCGATGTTCACATGCACGAACATCGCCTCCTGCGTTGCGGCCAGCGCACCGTCTCGATCCCGATACATCTCGTGCCACACGTGTACCCGTTTCGGGTCCACGCCGAGGATGCGCATCTCGACGCGCAACTGGTCTCCCAGCTTCAGCTCGTGGAGGAACCGAATGTGGGTTTCCACGGTGTAGAACGTTCCACGCTGCTCCTGGCGATACCCTGCATCGAAGCCGAGCTGGGTGAGCAGATCGTCGCTGGCATCGCCGAAGACCACCCCGAAATAGCCCTCGTTGAGATGGCCGTTGTAGTCGATCCACTGCTCGATGACGGTGGTGCGAAACGGCGCTGCCATCGGTAGAGCTCCACCCTCCTGGCTGAGAAATGCCGGAAGAGACTACTCAACGCCAGACCGTCTCGAATCGCTCGTCGGGGCTCGAATCGAGCGTCTCGAGGCGGCCGGATTCTCGAGACGAATTGTCGAGTACGTTGTCAGAGCGAACGTCGACGAGGAGGTAGGTGATGCCAGGCATCGACCAGCGGGGACCACGTGCCGGAGGCGGCGGTGGGTGAGCGGCCCACCGTTGCCGGACCGTGCCCGGCGTGCGGCCATGTCGGGCTCGCCGTGTTCCACTCGGAACGGGATGTGCCCGCCAACAGCTGTTTGCTGCTCGAGTCGAAGGAGGAGGCGGAACGATTTCCCACCGGTGACATCGAGCTCGGGTTCTGCGACCGATGCGGTTTCATCAGCAACGTCCGGTTCGACCAAGCCCTCGCCGAGTACTCGCCGCGCTACGAGGAGACTCAGGCGTTCTCACCGCGCTTCGTCGATTTCGCCCGCTCGCTGGCCAAGGACTGGGTCGAGCGGTACGACCTGGCCGGCGAACACGTCGTCGAGATCGGCTGCGGCAAGGGCGAGTTCCTCGTGATGATGGCCGAGGCCGGGATCGGCTCGGGTCTGGGGATCGATCCCGGGGTCGACACGAGCCGCATCGACTCCGCGGCTGCGGAGCGCCTGTCGTGGCTGGCTGACTTCTTCGACGAGGACTACGGGCCGCTGGAGGCCGCAGCGGTCGTGTGCCGGCACACCCTGGAGCACATCTCGGCGGTGGGAGACTTCGTCGGCTTGATCCGCAGAGCGATCGGTGACCGCACCGACACGGCGGTCCTGTTCGAGCTACCGGACACGCAGCGAGTGCTCGACGAGGTGGCGTTTTGGGACGTGTACTACGAGCATTGCTCGTACTTCAGCGCAGGTTCGCTGGCTCGGTTGTTCGAACGAGCCGGGTTCGAGATGCTCCGGTTGTGGCGTGCCTACGACGATCAGTACCTCTTGCTGGAGGCCCGTCCTGTGCCCGAAACGGTGGAGCAGTCCGGCGCCGGCGACGACCTCGACGCGCTGCGCCGGGGGATCGACCACTTCGAGGCGGGCTATGCCACCACGATCGACCACTGGCGACAGCGAATCGCCGGGGTAGCCGGGGTCGGGGGGACCACCGTGATCTGGGGAGCCGGATCGAAGGGTGTCGCATTCCTGAGTGTGGCCGGTGAGCACGTGGCGGCAGCGGTCGACATCAATCCGAACAAGCACGACATGTACATGGCCGGCACCGGGCATCGCATAATCGCACCCGCCGACCTCATCGACCTCGATCCCGATCTCGTGATCGTGATGAACCCGATCTACCTCGACGAGATCGGTCGTTCTCTCGCCGAATTGGGAGTCACCACCGAGCTGGCTGCAGTGTGATGACTGCGCTGGCTACCATCGCGCCGCCTCGTCTCGATGGTCACTAGGAGCCGTTCGTGTCCGTCCCATCCGATCTGGAGATCGCCCAAGCCGCCGACGTGACGCCGATCGCGGAGATCGCAGCGGGTCACGGTCTGACCGGCGACGATCTGATCCCCTACGGCGCGACACAAGCCAAGGTTCACCTCGACGTGCTGCAGCGACTCGGCGATGGCCAGCGTGGCAAGTACGTCGATGTCACCGCGATCACGCCCACCCCTCTGGGCGAAGGGAAGACGACGACGACCATCGGTCTGGTCCAGGGTCTGGGGAAGATCGGGAAACGCTCGATCGCCGCCATCCGTCAGCCTTCCATGGGCCCCACCTTCGGCATCAAGGGTGGCGCCGCCGGGGGCGGCTACAGCCAGGTGGTGCCGATGGAGGAGTTCAACCTGCACCTCACCGGTGACATTCACGCGATAGGGGCCGCCCACAACCTCGTGGCAGCGGCGATCGACGCCAGGATCTATCACGAGAGTCGGCGCACCGATGCCGAGCTGGAGGCGATCGGGCTGGAGCGCGTCGGGATCGATCCCCACGGCGTCTCGTGGCGTCGGGTGCTCGATGTCAACGATCGAGCGCTCCGCCACGTCGTGGTCGGTCTGGGTGGCTCGCTCGACGGGGTACCCCGGGAGGCGGGCTTCGACATCACGGTGGCGAGCGAGCTCATGGCGATCCTCGCCCTCACCGACGGCACAGACTACGCCTCCGCCTTGAGGGACCTGCGCAGCCGCTGCGCACGAGTGGTCGTCGGCACCACCACGTCCGGCAACCTGATCACGCTCGAGGACATGAGCCTGGCCGGCGCCGTGACCGTCCTCCTCAAGGACACACTGCACCCCACGATCATGCAGACACTGGAAGGACAGCTCGCCTTCGTCCACGCCGGACCCTTCGCCAACATCGCTCACGGCAACTCGTCGATCCTCGCCGACCGGGTGGCACTGCAGCTCGGGGAGTATGTCGTCACCGAGTCCGGCTTCGGCGCCGACATGGGGATGGAGAAGTTCTTCGACATCAAGTGCCGGATCTCGGGTCTGCTGCCCGACTGCGTCGTGCTCGTGGCGACCGTGCGTGCCTTGAAGACCCACGGTGGCGGGCCCAAAGTGGTGGCCGGTCGCCCGCTCGACCGGGCCTACACCGAGGAGAACCTGGAGCTGCTCGATGCGGGCCTGGCCAACCTCGAGACCCACATCGCGAACACACGCAAATACGGCATACCGGTGGTAGTGGCGGTGAATGCATTCCACACCGACACCGACGCCGAGATCGACTTGATTCGCAAGGCCGCCGTCGCCGCCGGCGCCAGCGATGCGGTGGTCTCCAATCACTGGGCGGAGGGTGGAGCCGGGGCCACCGAGCTGGCGGAGGCAGTCGTCGCAGCGTGTGCCGAACCCGCCGACTTCCGATACCTCTACCCGCTCGAGCTTCCCATCAAGGACAAGATCGAGACCATCGCCAAAGAGATCTACAACGCCGCCGAGGTCGAGTACTCGGCGACTGCCGACAAGCAGATCGCCGTCTTCGAGCGCGAGGGGTTCGGGAACCTCCCGATCTGTATGGCGAAGACCCACCTCTCCATCAGCCACGACGCATCGCTCAAAGGAGCTCCGCAAGGCTTCACCGTCCCGGTGCGGGAGGTACGGGCGTCGGTGGGTGCCGGGTTCATCTACCCGTTGCTCGGGGAGATGCGCACGATGCCGGGGCTGGGAACCACACCTGCCTACATGAATGTCGACATCGACGAGGATGGCAACGTCGTCGGGCTCTTCTGAGGTGGCCCCGGACGATGAGCCCATTGGGCGCATCCGGGTGATCGTCATCGATTGCGCCGATCTGGATCGCGCCATGAGGTTCTGGTCCGGGCTGCTCGGTGTCGAGCCGGCCGACCGGATGGAACAGTACTGGTGGACGAGTGACGTCGCTCCGGGCATCCGGCTGACCCTGCAACGAGTCGACGACGCCAAACGCGACAAGGCCCGAGTCCACTTCGACCTCACTTCGGACGATCCGGCTGGGTTGATCGCAAGGGCTGTGGCGCTGGGCGGCTCGATCGTGGACGAGGTCGAGCATCGGGAGTATGCGCTCACGGTCATGGCCGATCCCGACGGCAACGAGTTCTGTATCAACCGGCGCCTGTCGTCGGAGCTGAGCAGCCGCCGCGACGGACACGATCCTGGTCAACCGTCCGGGCAGGATGGCTGATCGCCGCTCACGATTGGTCAGGAGAGCACGCCTTGCGCACCATGGGGTCCCGTGGTTGGAAACTCCGCTGAGCGGACCGGGAGCCTCCCCTACAACTCGTTGCCGGAGAGGCGTCCGGCGGCGAACGCATCGATGTTCGCCAGCGTCGTCCCTGCGATCTCGGTCAGGGCCTCCACCGTGAAGAACGCTTGATGACCCGTGATGAGCACGTTGGGGAACGTGAGCAAACGGGAGAACACGTCGTCTGTGATCACCCGATTCGAGAGATCTTCGAAGAAGAGGTCGCCTTCCTCCTCGTAGACGTCGAGACCCACATGCCCGATGCGGCCGCTCTTGAGGCCGGCGATCACAGCTGCGGTGTCGACGAGAGCGCCGCGGCTCGTGTTGATCAGCATCACCCCGGGCTTCATCCGCTCGACTGCGGCGGCATCGACGAGATGGAACGTTTCGGGCGTGAGCGGGGCATGCAGCGTGATGACATCCGATCTCGCCCACAGCTCGTCGAGTGACACATACGTGGCGCCCAGCGCAGGCACCGCCGGGTCTTCCTCCACATCGCACGCCAGCAGGGTGCAACCGAACCCCGTGAGGATGCGGAGCACGGCCCGTCCGATCTTGCCCGTGCCGACGACACCCACCGTCCGGCTGCCGAGATCGAAGCCGAGCAACCCCTCCAAAGCGAAGTTGCCCTCCCGTACCCTGGCGTGCGCCCGGTGTATCTGGCGATCGAGCGCGAGCATCAGTGCAACGGTGTGTTCCGCCACCGATTGCGGGGAGTAGGCGGGAACCCTGACCACGGTGAGGTCCAGCTCCTTGGCACGCTCGACATCGACGTGATTGAACCCGGCGCTCCGGAGGGCGATCAGTCTCACGCCAACGTCGGCGAGCTTGTCGAGCACCGCCTTCCCGACGTCATCGTTGACGAACACGCACACCGCTTCGAAGCCGGTTGCCAGCGCAGCCGTCTCCACTGCGAGACGTGCCTCGAGGAACACGAGATCGTGGGCGGACCCTGCGGCGGCCGCGGTGAGAAAGCGTTCGTCGTAAGGCTTGGCGCTGAAGACGGCGACCCGCATGGCGCCGCAGTCTATGAGCCGAGCAGCGGAGGTCGGCTGGGGCATGCTCGGGGGATGGTGTGTCTCTGCTCCGCAGAATCGCCAGGCGTCACTCTTGCGAGTGCGCCACGACGTGGGTGACGGGCACGTCCACGGCTCGTTCCACCTTCTCGATCAGATTCATCCCCAGCCACCGTGACTTCTTCAACGGGAACGTCGACACGATGAGCGCATCGAAGTCGGCGACGAGCAACTCGTCCTGGATCGCCCGCCACGGGTTCCCGTCCCCGATCTTCGTCTCGACGACACGGGCTCCGCAGCCCTCGAGCGCCATCCGGGCTCGCTCCGCCCGCTCCGTGGCGACCGCGATTGCCTCACCCTCGGTCCAGGCTGCCATGTGATTGACCGGCGTGGCCGGCACCAGGAGAGTCACCTCGACGGTGTTCTCCTCCGCCAGCCGGCGGACAGTTTGGAGCAGCTCTTCCGAATCTGCCGTCTGATGGGCGACGACGAGGTAGTGGGTCACGGTCACCTCCAATCGCCCTTCCAAGGGTACCGATCCGCGTTGCGGACTCGGCGTGCGTTCGCCGCCGCGTCACGACAACTGTTCGAGCACGGCGCGGGCTGCGGCCAGGCCGGAGAGGTATGCACCCTCGACGCGGGGGCTGACGAAGGCCTCGCCGGCCAGCACGATCGGGGCGGAGCCGGCTACCAGAGCGAAGCTGGTGCCGAGGGTGGTCTGGGGATCGGCATATCGCCACCGGTGACCGGACGCCGACGTGACGTGAGTCTGCAACCGCTCCTCGGTCTCTGCAACGAGCAGCGGAAGCCATTCGTTGGTGTCGGATTCGAGGTGGGTCGCTGCAAAGCGCGGCGTGCTGTGAATCGTGACTGCAGGTATCCGTGACACACCCTTGTGCTGGTTGTCGCCGATCCAGGCGATCGAAGGCGAGCTCGGTTCGAGGTAACCAGAGCCGATCTGTCTCGTGTCCCGGAGCTGGGCCATCACCGTCAGGCAGGCGTTGTAGACGATCGACGACATTTCCCGATGGAGATCGCCGTCTTCGCTGAGGTCGACGATCTCGAGCATCTGCGGCAGCGGTGCGGTCACGATGGCTGCGGCTCCGGTCACAGGACCACTGTCGGTCTCTGCCACGATGCCCCCGTCTTCTGCGGTCACAGATCCCACGTGGGTCGCCAGACGCACATCCATGCCCTTGGCGAGGTGCTCCGCGATCCCGCGCATGCCGTTGCTGCCGATGAGCCGCTCCACCGGCTCCTGCTGCCCGATGCGTTTCTCCTCGAACCAGGTCCGGACCACCCCGGAGCGGCGCCACTCTTCTACGGCCTCCTGGAAATCAGCCGACCGTGCCCGAAAGCGCTGCGCTCCTTGGTCGTAGTAGGCCCCATCCAGGTGTTTCGTCGCCATCCGACCGCCAACCGCTCGGCTCTTCTCGAGCACGGCGACGGTGTAGCCGGCTGCGGTGATGGTCTGTGCTGCCGTCAGGCCGGCCAGACCTGCTCCCACGACGACGACCGTTGCTCCCGTTGTCTCCACAGCGAGTCAGTCTATGCAGCACTGCATCGAGGGCAGGCGAAAACGAGGGGCGGGTATGGCGGCGGGCACGTCAGCGGCGATATGACAGTAGGAACAGCGCCACGCCGCACAGCCAGGTGATGCTGCCGATCACGGTCCACGGGTCGTCGTTGGCGATGCCGGTGATCACAAAGAAGATCCCGCTGAGAGAAAACAGGATCCAGCCACCGATCTGGAGGCGCGTGCCGTTCACACCGCCGAGGCGGCCTTGCGCTTTTCGACGGCCGCCACGATGGCGGGGACGATCTCGTGGAGATCGCCAACGATGGCGTAGTCCGACTTGGTCACCATCGGTGCTTGGGTGTCGGTGTTGATGGCGACGATGGTCTTGGCATTCATCATGCCCACCCAGTGCTGTATGGCTCCGCTGATGCCGCAGGCGATGTAGACCTCGGGTGCCACCACGGTGCCGGTCTGGCCGACCTGGTCGGAGTGGGGGCGCCAGCCGTTGTTGGTGACCACGCGGGAGCAACCGACCACACCACCGAGCAGTGCTGCCAGCTCGTCGAGCGGTCCGAAACCCTCGGGGCTGCCCACCCCGCGACCGCCCGATACCACGACTGGGGCTGTCGCCAGCGTGACCCCCTCGCTCGCCCCGATGCGGTCCCGAACCATCACCACCGTGTCGGCCTCGTCGAGAGCGATTACCAGCGATTCGATCGTTGCATCGACGGGTCGCACCTCGGGCTCGACACTGTGGGGTGCGGTGGAGAGGATCTTCACCGGCGCATCGAGCGAAGCCTGCTCGAGCAGGCTGCCGCCCCAGCGGACCCGGGTCACCATCCACCGCTCGCCGGGTTCGACCTCGGTGCAGTTGGCGATGAATGGCAGTGCCATCCTGGCGCCGAGATGGGCGAGGACCTCGTTGCCGCGATCGGTGCCCGCCGTCATCACGACCGAGGCACCGGTCGATTCGATCGCCGCGTGCAGTGCAGCGGCCCATGCCGCAGGGGCATAGTCGTCGACGCCGGAGAGTGCGGCGGTGATGGTGTGCGCCACCCCGTATTCGGCGGCGACGCCGGTGATTGCCGGATCGTCGCTTCCGGGGACGATGGCGACCGGCTCCAGATCCAGGTTCAGCGCCAGGGTGCGGCCGGCGGTGAGCGCTTCGGCGGCGCCGGGGGCCGCAGAGCCTTGATCGTGCTCGACGAGAATGAGCACGGACATCTAGACCACCCCCAGCTCGGCGAGAACGTCGACGAGGGCGTCTGCTGCCTCCGGACCCGACCCGAGGACGGTGGTTTCGGTGACCTGCTGCGGTGGCTGGAGCAACTGCACCAGGCGCTGGCCACCAGGAGAAACCGTGGCGGGCTGCGACCTGACCTCTGCCTTCTTGGCGTTGAGCCGGCCCTTGAACGTGGGATAGCGCGGCAGATTGATGCCTTCTTTCACGCCGAGCACCGCCGGCAGCGGGAGCTCGTACACCTCGGTGGCGCTGTCGGTCGGCCGATGGGCGGTAACCGTGCCGTCGCCGAGTTCGATCGCCTTCACACCGTTGACGATGGGGCGGCCCAGTTCGTGGGCCACCCGAATCCCGACCTGGTACCCGCCGGCGTCGGCCGATTCGTTGCCAAAGAGAATGAGGTCGAAGGTCCCGTCCTGCTCCAGGGTGCGGATGGCGTCGAGCAGTGCCGCTGCGGTGGCGGTTGGATCGACGTCGGAACCGTCGGTGGTCAGCAGGTGCGCCGCATGGGCGCCAACGGCGACGGCCGCCCGAAGCTGTTCTTCTGCGTCCGGTGAGCCCATGGTGAGCACGGTGACGTGGCCCCCGGTTCGCTCGGCGATCTGGACCGCCTCCTCGACGGCGCATTCCTCGTGCGGGCTGATGGCGAAGCCGAGGTT